>CAMDAY010000056.1 GCA_945888895.1 Dehalococcoides mccartyi
ATCCACGGTCGGCATCCCATGGGAGTTCGCGGATACGCCCGCCTCGATCCGGCGTCCCGCGCCGCGCCTCGGCGAGCACACCGACGAGGTCCTCGCCTCGATCGGTGCGGTGAAGGCGTAGCGGCTCGACGATCCACGAGCGACATCGAGGAGGCCTCGCGCGAGCGGGGCTTCTTCGTGTCCTACGATCGACGGCACCCTCACCCCAACCCTCTCCCCGAACGGGGGAGAGGAGGCCAGATCCGGAGGCGGAAGCCCTCACCGCAGCCCTCTCCCGTAAACGGGAGAGGGGGCCGGAACGGGACGCGACGGCTCGGCTCATCGTGGGACGAGAGGTCGAATCCGGAGGTCAGAACCCTCTCCCACTGCGTGGGCGAGGGCAGGGTGAGGGTCTGTACAGAGCCGAGGCAGCATGACCACACGCATCACCGTCGGCGACGTCGAGATCATCGCCTTGAGCGATGGCGACGGGGCGCGGCCGGCCTCGTGGATGTTCCCGGACGACGGGGAGCGCGCCGTCGAAGCCTACCGCGACCTGCTCGATGCGGACGCGAACGTGGTGCTGAACTTCGGCTGCTTCTTGCTGCGCGCGGACGGCAAGATGGTGCTCGTGGACGCGGGCAACGGGCCGGAGCGCGGCGGGTCGTTGCTCGAACAACTCGTCGAGACGGGCGTGCGGCCGGACGAGATCGATCTGGTGCTGTTCACGCACCTGCACGGCGACCACACCGGTTGGAACATCGACCGGGCGACGGGCGAGGCGCGGTTCTCGCGGGCGACGTACCTCGTGCCGCGGCTCGACTTCGACTACTACACGTCGCTGGAGTCCGCGTCGGTTGCACGTGACATCGCGCCGCTCGCCGCCTTCGGCGCGCTCGACCTGATCGAGGCGGAGCGCGCGCTGACGCCGTCGCTCACCACGCTGGCGGCGCCCGGGCACACACCCGGCCACACCGGGATCGCGGTCACCTCGCAGGGCCGGCACGCGCTGGTGATCGGCGACGCGTTCGTGTCCCGCATCAGCCTCGCGGAACCCTCGTGGCGCGTCACCGCGGACTGGGACGCCGAGGTCGCCGCCAGCACGCGCCGCACGCTCCTCGAACGCGCCGACCGCGAGGGCGCAGTGGTCGCGCTCTCTCACCTCCCCGCGCCGGGCCTCGGACGCTTCGGGACGATCGAGGGCGATCGCCGCGTGTGGGTGCCGCTGGGCTAGCCGAGCCGCGCCTTCACCGCCGGGATGATCTCGGTCGCCACGCGCTCCATGTAGGACGTGCCGTCGCGCGGGTTCGTCGAGGGCGGCGTGGGCACAGGCTGCGGCACGACGATGTCGAAGTCGATGCCCTGCGACAGCGCCGCGACGATCTGGTTCGTGACCTCCTCGGCGGTGCCGCGCACCGAGAAGGCGTTCGCCGCCGCCTCCGGCAGGAAGTCGACGAGGCGGCCCGACTCGACGGGATCGGGATGGTGGTGGAAGTCGGGGTCCACCAGCTTCTGCAGCTCATGCACGTCCGGCCCGTTCCATGCGATGCCCGCCGTCTCGAAGAGGTGCGGCGAGAACTCGTAGTACCCGGCGGCCATCGACTTGCCGATGAGCAGCGCGCGCTCGGGGTCGTCCGTCAGCACGGTATGCAACACCAGCCCTAGGCGCACCGACGCCGGGTCGCGCCCGGCCTCCTCTGCGCCCGCGCGGATTGAGGCGACGGCGCTGTGCAGGACGTCGGGATGCGTCCCCGCGCGGATGAACACACCGTCCGCGACACGCCCCGCCGCGCGCAGCGCACGAGGCCCGGCGGCGGCAAGCCACACGGGCACGGAACGTGGATGCGGCAGTCGCGCGGGCAGACGCGCGCCGACATCGACACCCTCGTCGTGCAGCAGTCCCTTGATCAGCCGCGCGCCCGCCTCCAGCGTGGCGACCTTCGCCGGGTGCAGTCCGGCGAGGTGCACCGCCGTGTCGCCGATGCCATAGCCGAGGATGGCGCGCCCGTTCGACACCTGGTCGACAGTCGCGATCGATCCGGCGGTGACGCTGGGTTGCCTCGTCACCGGGTTCGCGAGCAGCGGGCCGAGGCGGATGCGCGAGGTCGCCTTCGCGGCGAACGCGAGCAGCACGTAGGTGTCATGCCGCCGGAGCTGCGAGTCCGGCACGAACGCGTAGTCCCAGCCGAGCGACTCGGCGTACGCAACGTCCTGCGCGAAGTTGTCGGGAGTCGAGAAATCAAAGCGGTTGAGGCCGAACGCGGGTGTGCTCATGCGCGCATCGTCGGACATCGTCCTCTGCCCGACAACCGTGCCCGACCACCCGAGGAGCGCGCGAGCACGGGTATAGAATGCGTGGGCTCGGCAGCTTCGATGGCTACGGGAGCACGAGGCACAGACAGGGGACGCGGATGTTCGATCTCAAGAACCAGGCCTGCATCGTGGGCGTGGGCTCCAGCGAGTACGGCATGGTGCTCAACCAGAGCGCCGTGCGCCTCCAGACCGCCGCGATGCGCGCCGCGCTGGACGACGCGGGGCTGACGAAAGACGACATCGACGGCTACTCGACCGCGCATGGGGCGCCCGAGGGCACCGACTACGACGAGTTCGCAGTGCACGCGGGACTCAACCTGCGCTGGGCGACCCAGTACTGGACGCACGGCCGCTGGGCCTCGACCAGCGTCGCGCACGCGGCCATGGCGGTGAGCGCGGGGCTCGCGAACTACGTGCTGATCATGAACACCTCGCTGTCACCTCGAGGCTACGCGCGCAACTTCCCGCACGGCGGCGGCTGGGCGGAGGGCCTGCGCGATGTTGGTGGTGGGCAGGGGCAGGTGAACTACCACGGCCTCGACACACCGGGATCGGCGACGGCGCTGATCGCGCGCGACTACATGAACCAGTACGGCGCGACGTCCGAGGAACTGGGCGCGATCGCCGTGGCCTTCCGCAAGCACGCGCAGCTCGACCCGCAGGCCGTGATGCACGGCAAGCCGATGACCCTCGACGACTACATGCAGGCGCGTCAGATCGCGCCACCGCTGCGCCTGTTCGACTACTGCCTGACGAACGACGGATCGGTCGCGCTGATCGTGACGACCGCCGAGCGCGCCCGCGCGCTGAAGAAAGAGCCGGTGTACATCTCCGGCCACCAGGGCATCCACGGCAGCCGCGACGACTTCGCGATCTTCGCGCGGCCGGGGATGGGCGTGGCGATGCAGACCGCGTACGACTACGTCGCGCCGCCGCAGCCCGCGTACGCGATGGCCGGCGTCGACCAGTCCGATGTCGACTGCGCCTACATTTACGACGCCTTCAGCGTCGGCGTCTGGACCACCCTCGAGCGGTTCGGCTTCTGCAAGGCGGGCGAGGCGCACGAGTTCTGCCTCGACGGCCGCATCGAGGTGGGCGGCGCGCTGCCGATCAATACGAACGGCGGGCAGCTCTCGGGCAGCTACCTGTACGGCTACAACCACATCGGCGAGATGGTGAAGCAGCTTCGCGGCGAGGCCGACGACCGCCAGATCCCGAACGCCGAGGTGGCGCAGTGGCTCACGCCCTTCGGCGACTCGCTGATCCTGACGAAGCGGTAACGAGCGCCGTTCGTAGTCGCGACGGGCCGTGGTGCGCCCTCACCCCCCGCCCTCTCCCGTAAACGGGCGAGGGGGCCAGAGTTCAGAGCTCTCTCCTGCGAAGCGGGAGAGGGCAGGGTGAGGGCTTCCGCCTCTCCCTTCCGGCGCACCACGCCCGGCCTGCCTCGAACCGCGCGCTAGCCGTCTCCCGTGCCGCGCGCGAGGGGCGGCAGGCGGAACACACCGGCGAGCGAGGGGTACGAGACGCCGAAGAGCGCCGCGCCGACGAGGGCGCCCGCGAGGGCGGCCAGTGCGTACACCTTGCCCTCCCCGATGTTCACGAGGATCGGTCCCGGGCACATGCCGGTGATCGACCAGCCGACGCCGAACAGGATGCCGCCGTACAGGTTGCCTCGATGCAGCGGCTTCAGCTCGATCTGGATCGGCGCGCCGGAGATCGTGCGACCGTAGCGCTTCAGCAGCCACAGGCCCGGCGCAGTGATCGCGACCGCGGCGCCGATGATGCCGTACAGCTGGAAGTTGGTGAGCAAGAACATGCCCTGGATGAAGTTGTAGTCGGCGGCGCCCGAGCGACTCAGGATGTAGCCGAACAGCAGCCCAAGGAGCAGATAGACAGCGGTCATCGACGACCCCCTAGAAGATCACGCGGTAGACGAGGTTGGTGGTGACGAGGCCGGCGCCCATGAAGCTCAGAGTGCTGATCAGGCTCGGCAGCTCGAGATTCGACAGGCCGAAGATGCCGTGTCCGCTCGTGCAGCCGCCCGCCAGCCGCGTGCCGAAGCCGATGAACAACCCACCAACGAACATCCACACGACCTTGCCCATGGGCCCCCAGCCGATCGTGGTGTCGAACATGCCGAGGTGCCACGTCGGCGCCCACCCGCCGCTGCCGATCGCCGACACGAAGCCGCCGAGCACCAGGCCAGCGAGGAGCGGCAGCCGCCACCCGCGTGCGCCGATCACGGCGTCGCGCCGGAAGTACGGCGCGGCCAGGACGAGGGAGCACGCGTCCTCGAACCCCGTCGAGATGCCGAGGCGGCGGTTCGCGAGGTAGAGCAGTGTCAGCGTCACAGCGGCGATGCCCGCGCCGGCGATCGCCCAGTGGATCGCGGGCGCTCCGTTCAGGATCAGTGGTTCCAAGGTCGTCCTCCTTCGCAGCGCCCCGCGTTCCGGGGCGCCGGCACGCTCAGAATAGACCCGACGCGCTCATCGGCTAGCCGGCGCGCTGCACCACGTAGATGAGCACCGTCAGCGTGAGCATCGACAGCAGCGTCGAGGTGACTACGACGCGAGTGACGAAGGCAGGCACCGCGCGGAACTCGGTCGCGATGATCGTGGCGATCACGGCGGTCGGCATTGCGGCGAGGACGGTCAGCGTCGCGCGCGGAACACCATCGAGACCCAGCGCAGTGCAGGTGAACCACGCCACGACCGGCGAGACGAGCAGGCGGAAGATGTTCACGCTGAACGTGTCGAGCAGATGATCCCGACCGACCGCGTGCTGCAGCTGCAGTCCGAGCACCGCGAGCATCACCGGCACGGCGGCGGCAGCGAGCGACGTGATCGGCGCGTCGAGGGTGATTGGCAGGGTGATGTCGAGCACGTTTACGGCAACGCCGGCGATCGCCGCGTAGAGCACGGGGAAGCGGAACGGAGCGATCAGTGCCTGCCGGGCCGAGCCGCCGGCCATCGACGCGATGGCGATGCCCAGCGAGTTCGAGACAATCGCGCCCACGACAAAGTTCATCACGGCGATGTCGAGGCCCGCGGCACCAAAGGCGAGCATTGCGACGGGCAAGCCCATGTTGCCGGAGTTCGGCGTGGTCGCGCCCAGCGCGAACGCGGCGCGCATCGGCGCCTCGTGACGTACGATCGTCGACCAGAGCAGCGACACCACGTACATCGCGGCGAAGGTGGCGAGCATCACACCGATGATCTTGAACGACAGGTCCGCCGAGACCTGCGTGGTCTGCATGGAGTGAAACACCAGGGACGGCGTGAACAGGTAGAACACCAGCGCGGATACCGGCGCGACGGGGATCCCCCGCCACCGGCCCACGATGCCGCCGAGGATCGCGACCAGCGCGACCGGCAGCACGATTTCCAGGAATACCTTGTCCACGGACGGCCTCGACTCTCGTCCCGCACTCGCAACGGAACCGATGGAGTAGAACACCCCCCGCGGTGGGCGTCGAACGAGGCGCGGACGGCGGCGACGAGCAAACGTTAATCGGTTCTCTACTTCCAGCCGGGGAGGCCAGACCGGAGAATGGTCAGCAAAATCCAGTGTTGTGCATGCGGGCGGTCTCCTCTGAACCCCACCTCCTCGTCTCCCTCCGCCTCCCGCCTGCCTGACCGGCGACGCATCGTCGTCATCCCGACCTACAACGAGGCGGACAGCCTCCCGGTGATCGTGGATCAGGTGCTGCGCGCGCTGCCGATCGACATTCTGATCGTGGACGACGCCTCCCCGGATGGGACGGGTGACATCGCCGACACGCTCGCGACCGCGGACCCCCGAGTCTCTGTCATCCACCGCCCCGGCAAGGCCGGGCTCGGTCCCGCGTATGTACAGGGCTTCCACGCCGCCCTCGACCGTGGCTATGAGCACATCTTCCAGATGGACGCTGACGGATCGCATGCGCCGAGCGCCGGCCGGTGCTTGCGGCGACGCTCGAGTACGCCGACCTCGTCATCGGTTCGCGGTACGTGCCGGGGGGCGCCGTCGCGAACTAGTCGCCGATCCGGCAGGCGATCAGCCGCGGCGGATCGATGCACAGCCGCCTGATGCTCGGCCTGCCCGTCGCTGACACGACGTCCGGGTTCAAGGGCTGGCGCGCGGAGATGCTGCGCGAGGTCCTCCGCGACGCTGCCGTCCCGGCGAACGGCTACGTCTTCCAGATCGAGATGACCTACCGCGCCACGCAGAACGGCGCGACCCTGCGCGAGGTGCCCATCCTGTTCGCCGACCGCGCGCTGGGCCAGTCCAAGTTCTCCTCGAGGATCATCGCGGAGGCGAGCCTGCGCGTCGCGGGGCTCGGGCTGCGCCGCCTCCTCGGCCGTCGCCAGACCCACGCGTGAGCCGCCTCCTCGCCGCGCTGCTGGAGCGCGAGATCGTGCGCTACTGCCTCGTCGGCGCGTCAGGCGTCCTCGTCGACCTCGCGCTGCTCGCCCTGCTCCACGAGGTCGCCGGCGTGCCGCTGCTGTTCGCGAACGCGCTGTCGTTCACGGGAGCGGTCGCCAGCAACTACCGGCTGAACAGCTGGTGGACCTTCCGGACGCGCGAGCAGCGTTCGCACATGGTCGGCGGGGCGCTGTTCCTCTTCGCCGCCGTGGTCGGCCTAGCGATCAACACAGCGGGGCTGTGGGGGTTCACGGACCGGCTCGGCATGCACTACGTCCCCGCGAAGCTCATCCTGGTCGCCGTCGTGTTCATCTGGAACTTCGCGTTCAACAGTGCGATCACGTTCCGCCACCAGTCGCCGGCGCAGTCATAGCGCCGAGGTACCATCGACGACCCAGCCGCATCCAGAAAGACTTCGACCATCGACGCATCACTCCCTGACCGCCCCGCTGTCTCGTTCGAATCGGTCGCCTGCCCCGTGTGCGGCGACGCGATGAACGTGCGCGTCGTCCGCGACGACGGGGCGCGCGGACGGATCGTGCGCTGCCGGCGCTGCAGCCTCGCCTACCTGAGCCCGCGGCCGACCTCGGCGGTGGACATCTACGCGGACCCGGCCTACTTCGGCCTCACGGAGTCAGCGACCTCGCCCGCCGCCGACTCCGGCTACCTGGCGTATGCCGAGGACTCCAATGTCATGCAGGCGTACTTCGCCCTCGTCGCACACGACCTGGCCGTGACGGTCGGGCAGGGGCGGCTGGTCGAGGTCGGTGCCGCGAACGGATCGTTCCTGCGCGTCGCGCGTGCCGCGGGCTTCGAGGTGCAGGGCGTCGAGCCCGGCGACGCCGCCGCACAGGTCGCGCGCGATGCCGGCCTCCCGGTGATCACGGGCACCCTCGACGAGGCTCCGCTCGACCTCGGTGCGTGGGACGCTGCCGCACTGCTCCAGACGATCGAGCACCTGCCCCACCCGGAACCGGGGCTGGCACGGCTGCTCGTGCTCCTCAAGCCCGGCGGAGTGCTCCTTATGACGACGCCGAACCAGCACTCATGGCTGGCGAAGCTGAGCGGCAAGCGCTGGTTCGAGTACAAAACGCCGGAGCACCTGTTCCTCTTCACGCCGCGCACGATCACCGCACTGCTCTCACGTGTGGGCTTCGAGCAGATCGAGGTGCGGCGAGACGTCCACCGCTATCCTCCGCGCTGGGTGATTCGACGCCTGGGCCGCTACGTGCCGGTTGCCCGCCCCGTGGTCGCCATCGCGGAGCGCTTCCTCCCCCGCGCGTTCCTCGACTGGACGATGCCGGTCTACTACGGCTCGATGCGCATCACGGCACGTCGCCCGCGCTGACGCTCCGCCGGGGCGCAGCACCAACAATGAAGAGGGCGGCTCCTTGTGGAGCCGCCCTCTGAGCGTGCATCGATGGCGCGGACGTTACGAGAGCGTGCGGCCGAAGAAGTCCCAGATCTTCTTCCACGCGTCCACAGCCGCCGCCTGGCGGTACAGCGGGGCGTGGTCGTACATGAACCCGTGTCCCGCACCGTCGTAGCGGTGGAACTCGTAGTCCTTGCCTGCGGCCTTGAGTGCTGCCTCGTGCTGATCCACCGCCTCCGGCGAGGGGCGCGCGTCGTCGTTGCCGAAGAGGCCCAGCAGCGGGACGTTGAGGCGGTCGGTGTAGTCGACCGGTGAAACGGGCTGCTGCTCGCTCAGCTCCTCGGGCGCCATGACCACGCCACCGCCCCAGAGGTTGACCGCCGAGGTGACACCCGTGGCGAGCGAGGCGACGAGCATCGTGTGACGCCCACCGGAACAGGAGCCGATGACGCCGACGTTCCCGTTGAGGTCGGACCGCGAGCGCAGCCAGTCGATCGCTCCCTGGCAGTCAGCGACCACCTGCGAGTCGGGCAGGGCGCCGGCCGCTCGGGCCTTCGTGGCGACTTCCTCGGGAATGCCGTGGCCGTCGCGCTCGTACAGGTTCGGCGAGATGGCGATGTAGCCGTGGCGTGCGAAGCGCATCGTCTGCTGGCGGTACCACTCGTCCCAGCCTGGGATGTGGTGGATCAGGAGCACGCCCGGGTGCGGACCCGGGGTTGTCGGTCGCGCGACGAAGGCACGGACGTCGTCGCCCTTGTCGCCTTTGATCTTGATGGTCTCGGCGACGAGACCTTCCTGCATGTCAGTTGTGTAGGTAGTCACGGGCAATCACCTTCCAGCGGTAAGGGGTTCGGGCCTGTGCAGAGTAGCGCGTGCCTCGCGCGACGCAATATCGAATCGTTAGGAATCTGCGCACGCACCCGATCGAGGTGCGCGAGGGTCAACGGGCCGAGAACCAGCGTGTCGTCCTTGCGGCGGACGCGGCGCACCACGGCGCATGGCGTCGCCGGGGGCTTCCTCCTCGACGAGGCGATCGCGGAAGCGCGCGCCGATGAGCTCTTCGCGCTCGAAGCCGAAGAAGCGCGCGCTAGCATCGTTCACCCAGAAGAAGCATCCGCGGTCATCCGCGATCCCTATAGGATCGAGGAATCCGTCCAAGATCGCCTGGAATTCGGCCACGCCGCTCAGGTCCAGAGGGCCCTCCATCAAACCGTCCCGATATCGATGCTGGGCCGCACCGTCCTTCGCTCGCTAGCACTCGCACAGACGTGCTAAGCCTCGCGCGGGTTACGGGAACATCTCAACCATCGCCAGCACGAGCCAGTCGATGCATTGCGAAGGGCCACCACGTACCGCCGCGATTTGATACATAGCACAGACCACGCCTCGATCTGACGGGAGCCACGAATGACGGGAACAATCGGCGCAGCTATCCAGTCGCTGGATGCGGCGGAGTTCGTCGACCAGGTGCAGCGCGCCGAGGTGGCCGGGGTCCCGGTCGCCTGGACGACGATCGGCGGGGCGGCGAACGCCGACCCGCTGACGGCGTTCGGCGCGGCGATGATGACGACGAAGACGATCCGCATGGGCACGGCGATCATCCCGACGTGGCCGCGGCACCCCGTGATCATCGCGCAGCAGGCCCTGGCGCTCGCCCAGCTCGGCGGCCCTGGGCGCATCCGCCTTGGCATCGGCCCGTCCCACGAGCCGACGATGGTGCGGAACTTCGGCGTGCGCTGGGAGGCGCCGCTGCTCCAGCTGCGCGAGTACCTGACGGTGATCCGCGCGCTGGCGGACGAGGGCGCCGTGGACTTCGAGGGCCGTCACGTGACGGCGCGCGCCCAGTGGCGCGCCCCCGGGGGGTTCGAGGTGCTGGCGTCCGCCCTGCGCCCCAGGTCCTTCGAGCTGTGTGGCGAGCTGACGGACGGCGCGATCTCCTGGATGTGCCCGAAGGCCTACCTCGTGTCTGAAGCGCTGCCCGCGATCGCTCGAGGCGCGGAGCGCGGCAACCGCGCCGCCCCGCCGCTGATCGCCCACGTCCCAGTCGCCGTGAGCACCGACCGCGAGGAGGTGCGCGCCATCGCGCGGCGCCAGCTCGCGGGGTACCAGAGCATCCCCTTCTACCTCGCCATGTTCCGGGAGGCCGGCTTCCCGCAGGCGTCCGAGGGCTACTCGGACGAGCTGCTGGACGACCTAGTCGTCTCTGGCACAGAAGACGAGGTGGTCGAGCGCCTGCTCACGTACCTGGACGCCGGCTGCGGCGAGGTACTGGCGCACCCGCTGATGGAGGCGGACGACCGCACGGGGAGCATCGACCGCGCGCTGGCGGCGGTCGGCAAGGCGCACGCAAAGGCCGCCTCGCGCTAGCCCTGTCCAGGCTTCACCGAGGGCCCGTCACACGCCGCCCTCGAGCGAGTCCCCGTGGAGGTGCAATCGCGAGCCCCACTGCTACTCGGGGAGCAGCAGTGGGGTGGTACCGGGGCGGCCTCTGGCATCCTCCGCGGCCGCCTCGGCGCGGTAGCGCTCCATGAGCGCGCGCGGCGGTGTGGCGAGGAGCACGAGCGGCACCGCGAGGAGCGCGACACTCGACGCGAGGTACCAGCCCAGCACGTACCCGCCGGTCACATCGACGATCAAGCCGATCGCCCAGGGGCCGAGCGCGCCCCCTGTCGTGTTCATCAACGAAGCGACCCCGCTCACCGTGCCGAAGTGCTTCGTACCGAAGTATTCCGCCATCATGGC
>CAMDAY010000057.1 GCA_945888895.1 Dehalococcoides mccartyi
GGTGGAAGCCCCACCACTCGTCCGGGTTCGCCAGCGCGACCCAGAGCGTGGAGCGCATCGCGACCATCGTGCCGAACAGCGACACATCGATACGCTGACCGCCGCGCGTGTCCCGCGCGTAGAGCGCGGCACAGATCGCCTGCACGGCGTAGATGCCGGTGAACATCTGCGCCACGTCCACCGACATGCGCACGGGCGCCTCGCCGATCACGCCGAGCGAGGTCGTCGCCTCGGACGCCAGCTGCGCCGACAACTCGCCGTACGGCGGGCGGTTGGCCATCGGGCCGTTCTCGCCGAACTCGGAGATGCCGAGGTAGACGAGGTTCGGATTGGCCTGCCGCAGGGCCTCCGGCTGGAGGTCGGGGTGCGTCGCCCAGCCGGCGTCCGCGATCACCACGTCCGCCGTCGCGATGATGCGCTTCGCCGCCGCCACGCCGTCCGCGCCGTTGACGTCCAGCACCACGCTCCGCTTGTTGCGGTTCGTGCCGAGGAACGACGCACCGAGGTCGCCCTTCGCCTGGGAGCCCCACCCGCGGGCGCGGTCGCCCCCGGGCTTCTCGATCTTGATCACGTCGGCGCCGGCGTCACCCAGCTCCATCGCCGCGTACGGGCCGGCGACGCCCTCCGACAGCTCGACCACGCGGTATCCGTCCAACGGTCCCGGCATTACTGCTTCCCTCCAGCCGCTGCGGGCGTCCCGGCCTTCGCGAGGTCGGCGCGGACGTCTCGCATGATCTCCTCGGCCTGCTCGCCCAGCTCCGGCGTGCGGAACCAGCGGGCGGGCGTCTCGGAGAAGTGCCACACCGGCCCGCCGGTGCGCACGGTGCCCCACGACTTCGTCTCGATGTCGAGGAGGTACTGGTTGTCCAGCACCTGCTGGTGGTTCCGGATCTCGTCCCAGCGCATCGGGCGGCCGTGCGGCACGTCCTGCTTCTTCAGCTCCAGCATCCAGTAGTCCAGCGGCATCGCCGCGAACAACGGCTCGAGGATCGCGGACAGCTCGCTGCGATGCTCGACGCGGTCGGAGTTCGTGGCGAAGCGCGCGTCGTCCGCCAGCTCGGGTTTGCCGATCGCGGTGCACAGGCCGCGCCACTCCGCCTCGCTCGTCGCCTCAACGCCGAGGTAGCGCTGGTCGTGGCACATGAACGCCTGGCTCGGCGCGACGGACTGCGCCTTGCTGCCGAGCGGCTTCGGCGCCTGTCCCGACGCGAGGTACTCCGTCATGCGGCCGGTCTGCAGCGAGGAGATCGCGCGCAGCATCGACACGTCGATGCGCTGCCCCTTGCCGGTCTTCTTGCGCGCGAGCAGGCCCATCAGGATCGCCTGGCACGCGTAGTTGCCGGTGGTGGCGTCCATCTGCGTGAAGTGGCGGTAGATCTCGCCTTCCTCAGAGCCCTCGACGCCGTTCGCGGAGCCGAAGCCGGTGAAGTGCTGGATCTGCCCGTCCGCGCCGGGCAGCGAGCTCATCGGGCCGTTCTGGCCCCAGCCGGTGACCGCGACGTAGACGATGCCCGGGTTGATCTTCGACACCGACTCGTAGTCGACGCCGAGGCGCGCCGCGACGTCCGGGCGCATGTTCATCAGGAACACGTCGGAGGTCTTGAGCACCTCGTACGCGTCGGCGCGGTCGTCCTGCGACTTGAGGTCGAACTGGATGCCACGCTTGTTCATGTTCCACGTGATGTAGCCGATGGAGGTGCCGTTGATGCTGGGCGGCACGCCGCCGCGGACGGCCTCCTTCGCCTCGACGTGGACGACGTCGGCGCCCATCGCGCCGAGCTGCATGGCACACCACGGCCCGACCATCGCGATGGTCAGATCGAAGACTCGGATACCGGACAGGGGACCTTCAGGCACGGGGGCCTCCAGAGACAGCGCCGCCACGCCGGGTGACCGCGCCAAACGAGGATTGCGGGCGGACGATAACGCAGCCCGATCCCCTTTACCAGCACGTGAAGGTTGTCACGACTTAGCCGCCCCCTCGGGAGCGGGGACTGGCGAGCGATCGTCCGTGCGGACATACTCGCGCTGGGCCGGGCATCGGCTCGCCTCGATGGAAGGACATAACGCAATGAAGACCGCAGAAGCGCAGAACATCCTGGACGCGTGCCGGGACGAAGCCAACAAGATGGGCAAGGCTGTGACGATCATCGTCGTGGACGCCTCGGGCGCACCGGTCGTGCTGGAGCGCCTGGACGGCACCGCTCCGATGACCACGATGGTCGCCGAGGGCAAAGCCGCGGGTGCCGCGTTCACGGGGCGTGACTCCGCGTTGCTGAAGGCCATGGCCGAAAACAACCCGGCGATTGCCGCGGCAGTGGCGACACGCCTCGGGGGCAAGTTCATGCCCGTGCAGGGTGCCGTCGTGCTGAAGAAGGGTGGCGTGGTCGTCGGGGCGGTCGGCGTCTCCGGTGCCACGTCCGAGGAAGACGAGCAGATCGCTCGCGTCGGCGCGAACGTTGTCGGCGGCGGGGAGAACGTCTCTTAGGCCTCGATCGATCGAGTGCAGAAGCGAAGGGGTGCCCACGGGGCGCCCCTTCTTCGTGTCTGGCCCTCCGGGCTATGCGACGGGAGGCGGCGCGATCACCCGGATCGGCGCTCCCGCGATGTACGCCGCGATGTTCTCGACGGCGTGGCGGTAGAAGATGCCGTAGCTCTGCTTCGTGACGAAGCCGAGGTGCGGCGCGAGCACCACGTTGTCCAGGGCGAGGAACGGGTGGTCGTGCGGGATCGGCTCGACGTCGAACACGTCGAGGCCCGCGCCGGCGATGCGGCGTTCCTTGAGCGCGGCGAGCAGCGCGGCTTCCTCGATGATCGGGCCGCGCGAGGTGTTCACGATGTACGCGGTCGGCTTCATCAGGCCGAGCTCGCGCGCGCCGATCAGGCCGCGGGAGGCGTCGCTCAACGAGACGTGCACGGAGATGAAGTCGGACCGCTCGAAGAGCTCGTCCTTCGTCACCAGCGTTGCGCCCTTCTCCTCGGCACGCTCGGGCGTCAGGCTCCGGCTCCACGCGATCACGTTCATGCCGAATGCCTTGCCATACGCGGCGACCTGCCCGCCGAGGTTGCCGAGGCCAACCACGCCGAGCGTGCTCCGCTCCAGGCCGACGCCCATCGTGGTCTGCCAGCGACCCTCGCGCATTGCGCGATCCTCCTGCACCACGTTGCGCGCGAGCGCGAGCAGCAGCGCCCACGTCTGCTCGGCAGTCGCGGTGTTCGTCCCGCCGAGCGTGCAGAGCGTGATGCCGAGGTCGCGCGCGGCAGCGCCGTCGATCGCCGGCCCGCCACCGTTCATCAGGAGCTTGAGGTTCGGTAGCTGCTCAAGGAGCGAGCGCCGGAACTGGACGCGCTGGCGCACGCCGACCACCACGTCGAAGTCGCGCAGGCGTTCGACCAGCGTGTCCTCGTCCTCGACGTGGTCGTGGAATGCGACGACCTCGGTGCCGGCGGGCAGCGAGGCCCAGTCCGCCGCGGTGCGCGCGACGTCCTGGTAGTCATTGATCAGTGCGATGCGCATCGTCGTGTCCCTTCGGTGCAATCGAACGCTACGAGGTGCGCGACGGCTGGCGCGTGAGGTCGCTCAGGCGCAGGTGCCGCATCCTCGAGGAGAACAGCAGGATCGCGAGGCCGCACGCGAACGCTGTCGCCGTGAGCGCCATGCCGACCGCGGGCGCGCCGTAATAGTCCGCGGCCGTGCCTGCGATGAGCCCGCCGATCGGCATCACGACGAACGACAACTGCAGGACGCCCGCCATGCTGCCGCGGAGGTGGTCCGGTGCGACGAGCTGGAGCACGGTCGTGTTCGTCGTCGTGTACAGCGACTCCGCCGTCCCCGCGATGACGAGGAACGGCATTGCCAGCCACAGACTCTGCGTCATCGCCGCGGCGACGCAGAAGGCGAACTCGCAGCCCGCCATCACGAGGAGTGCGACGAGCTGCAGCATTCCTCGACGGTCGACGCGCGTGAGTGCGGCCGTTAGGCCGCCGCCGATCAACCCGCCGAACCCGATCGAGCCGACGAGGATGCCGAGGCCCGCGGCGTCCGAGTGGAAGATGCGCGCGGCGAAGATCGGCAGCAGCGCCATGTGCAGCGGGATCATCAGCGTCGGCGAGATCAGGCTCATCAGCAGCGTAATGCGGGCCTGCGGGTCGCTGAGCGCGAACCCGTAGCCCTCGCGCATGCCTTTGAGTACGGACTGCGGGGGACGCGGCTCGGACTGCTTCGCATTGCGGATCATCAGAACCGACGTCATGACGAGCATGTACGCGACGCCCTGGATCACGAAATTGTTCGCCGGGCCGAAGAGCACGATTAGCCCGCCGCCGATCGCCGGCCCCACGGACCGTGCGAGGCTGAACGCCGCCCACGAGAGCGCCACTGCGTTCGGCGCGACACGCCTCGGCACCAGGTCGAAGACGAAGGTCTGGCGCGCCGGCATGTTGAACGTCTGCGCGCAGGACACCAGGAGCGTGAACGCGAACATGTGCCAGATGCGCAGCTGGCCCGTCATGATCAGCGCCGCAATGATGAAGGTCAGCAGCGCCATGATCATCTGGCTCCAGATGATGATCTTCTGGCGCGAGACGCGGTCGGTCGCCACGCCCGCGAGCGGCGCGACGAAGAGGATCGGGACGGCGCGCATCAGGTTCACGGAGCCCAGCGTCGCGCCTGACCCCGTCAGGTCGTACACCAGCCAGCCCACGACCGTCTGCTGGATCCACTGCGCCGCCGAGGTGAACAGGTCGCCGGTCCACTGCAGGCGGTAGTTGCGGTAGCGGAACGCGTAGAACGTGCTGATCGGGTCGCTCCGGCGTTCGAGTTCGTCCGGGAATGCGGTCAGTTCGCGTCGCAGAGCGTCTTCGGTCGGGGCGGTGGCAGCGTCCCTGCGCGCGTGTGTCATCGTGCGGCTCCTACGGCGGTCGGGTCGATCGACTTCGAGGGCGACGTGGGCGTCGGATCCTCGACATCGGCGGCGCCCGTCCACTGCGGGGGGCGGGCGATGAGTACGGCGACGCCGGCGATCGCGAACGACGCCAGCGAGACGTACCAGACGTGTGCGGGCTGGATGCCGGAGTCGAGCAGGTACCCGAAGATCGGCGGGCCGAGGCCTGACGAGGCGATCGAGGCGGGGAGCACGATCCCGCGGATCGCGCCGAGGTTCCCACGGCCGAAGTAGTTCGGCCAGACGATGTTGTTGAGCGTGATGTAACCGCCTGCCGCCGCGCCCCAGATTACGTTGTGCAGGACGACCGTCATCGCCTGCCCCTCCGACACGATCATCGGGACGATCGAGGCGGCGAGCCCGAACAGCCCGATCGCGCCGAGGTAGCGCACCGGCACGCGATCCGCGATCATCCCGAACGCCAGCGCGGAGAACACGACCGTCAGCGGGTCGAGCGCGGTGCCGAAGGCGACCGCCTCGGACGTTGCGCCGAGGCTCTTGAAGTAGTCGACGCGGTGCACCAGCGTCCCTGTCAGCACCGCCCCGGCGAGGATCAGCGCACTGAGTAGTTGCCACATCGCGGCGGTGCGCATCGCCTCGCGGACGGTCCAGTTGCGGGCGGTGGAGAGGTGCGCGTGGCGGCCCAGTGCGTGCTGCGCGGCGCTCGCGGGCGCCTCCTTCGCACCGTCCGGGTGCAGCCCGAGATCCTCGGGCGAGCGCCGCACGAGGATGCCGCTGACGGGGATCACGACGGCCGCGACGACGATGCCGAAGATGATGGACGTGCCCCGCCAGCCGGTGGTGGTGAGCAGCCACTCCGTGATCGGGATGGCGAACATCGTGCCGCCGGCCATGCCGATGGTCGCGATCGACAGCGCACGCCCACGGTTCACGACGAACCACTTCGCGAGCGGCACCTGCGTCAGCAGCTGCCCCGCCGGCCCACCGAGCCCGGCAAGTCCGGAGACCGCGAAGACGAGGTAGACGAGCCAGATGTTGTGCACGAAGGCCAGCAGGATCAGCATCGTGCCGACCAGCGCCCCGCTCACGACGCCCATCCAGCGTGCGCCGTGCCGGTCGAGCAGCACGCCCATGTACGGCCCGATGATGCCGCCCGCGAACAGGCGGAGCGTGAACGACCACGACAGTTCGCTGGTCGGCACGCCGAGTTCCTGAGCCATGGGGCCGATCATGAACGAGAACACGACCGGGTTCATCACAGAGGACACGGCGTTGATGGCGAGCGCGGTGCCCACCATGACCCAGCCGTAGTAGAAGGGGACGCGACTCACCAGCGACAAGCGATCCTCAATCCCAGCGGGCGCATCAGCGTTCGCGGCGACGTACGACTTCGTTTCTGGCGGTGTCTGGCCGCGCCGGTCGCGGCTGCGGAGTCCAGCAGTTTACCCCGCCCGTCCCTCCACGCGTGCAGGGACCTCGAGGCCACCTCGACCCGTCCCGTGACCACCTCGGCCTGTCCCGACGCGCTCGCCCAGCGGCACCTGCAGG
Organism: Dehalococcoides mccartyi; assembly: GCA_945888895.1. GTDB lineage: Bacteria > Chloroflexota > Dehalococcoidia > UBA2979 > UBA2979 > SHYQ01. Next base: position 6,453 of record CAMDAY010000057.1, read on the forward strand.
CGGATGAGCTTCGGGTGCGTGGCCACGACGGCGGCGATGATCGCGACGGCAATCAGCGCGAGCCCGCGCATCGCGCCGGGCCCGCCGAAGTGCTCCGCCAGCCACCCGGCCGCCAGCGCGCCGATCGGTACCAGGCCGCGGTCGAGCAGGTAGATGCTCATCACGCGACCGCGCAGCGCCCTCGGCGTGATCACCTGGAGCAGCGACTGGTTCTGCGTCGTGAACGTTACGCTGACGAGCCCGAGCAACACCCCGAGGACGAGGCTGAGCCACAGGATGCTCGACGAGGCGAAGGCGAACAGCGCCGCGCTGAACGCCAGCGCGCCGAGGACCACCGACAGGCCGTACCCGGTGTTGCGCCGCATCGATGCCACGACCAGCGCACCGATCAACGCGCCAACGCCGATCGAGGAGAGCAGCCAGCCGCCGAGCTCCGGGCCACCCTTCAGCACGTTGATCGCGATCAGCGGCATGAGGGCGGTGTAGGACATCGCGAACGTCAGCGGGCCCAGGCCGAGCAGCAGCAGCGCGCGGATGCTCGGTTCCTTCCCCGCGAAGGCGAGGCCCTCGCCGACGCTCTGGAGGAACGGGAGGCGCTGCATGGGCGCGCCCTGCTCGTCGACCAGCAGGACGCGCGCTGGTATGCACAGCTGGAACGTCCACACCGTCGCGAACGCGTACATCGCCGCCTGCACCGCGTAGGAGCCGCCCGTGCCCACCTGCGCGATCACGAGCCCGGCGATCGCCGGGCCGATCATCCTCGACGCGTTGAGCGCCGCCGAGTTCAGCGCGAGCGCGTTCAGCAGCTTGTGCTCCGGCACCAGATCGCTGATCAGGGTCTGCCGCGCCGGCTGCTGGAACGCCTGCATCGACCCCGCGAGGAACGCGGTGACGTAGACGTGCCACTCCTGCACGTTCCCCGTGATCACGAGCGAAGCGAGGATCACGTTGAGCAGCGCGTTGCTGACCTGCGCCACGACCAGCTGCATCTTCCGATTCGACCGGTCGGCGAACGCGCCGGCGAGGATCCCGAACAGCAGGAGTGGAAGACCCCGGGCAGCGGTCACCGCGCCGAGCTGGAACGGGGAACCGGTGATCTCGTAGATCAGCCACGCGCGGGTGAACTGATCCATCCACTGGCCCATGCTCGTGCTGACCTGCCCCAGCCAGAGCAGCCGGTAGTCACGCACACGTAACGAGTCGAAGGTGCTGATCGAGGCCACGGGTGCCGGTGTCCAGTCCGCAGTTATCGTCAACGTGAGGTTTGACGGGACGTTACTGCGGCCTCGGCGTTTGCGCTAGGCGATCCGTCCACGAGCACGGACGTGCTACTGGTAGACGATCACATCCCGTAGGCGCGGCGTGGGCTCGTTCTTGGCTGCGGCCCACTCCCGGAGGAGCTGGGGGATGTCCGCGGGGCGCATGAGGGGCTGGTCGTGCTCCGTGAACAGCTTCATCGCGGCGCGCTCGGCGTAGGGCGCGGCTCCGTAGCGCGCGTAGCCATCGATCTTCGCGCCGATCGGCCCGTGGCCATCGAAGTCCACCACGATCTCGATGTCCGGATCGGCCGCGTACGTCGAGGTGCCCGTCAGCATGTGATCCATGAACTGGTGCAGCATCAGCATCTTGCGCGGCAGGCCCTCGCGCCGGACGAGGTCGCCGAGGTACGCCTGCACGGCGTTCACCGATGCCCCGTCGAGTGTCCCGATCGCGAGGCCCGGCGCCAGGCCGCCCTTCAGGGCGAACTCAGGGTCCACCGCGAGGTGGACGAACGGGAGCTTGAGCCAGCGCTCCAGCCGCTTCGTCTCCGTGAGCGCGTCCGACCAGCCGACCTGCGTGTCCAGGATCAGCAGCACGCCCTGCTCCCGCGCGACCTCGACCCACGGCTGGAGGTCGGCGGCGTCGATCCGGGCAATGTGGGTGCCGTCGGTGGTCTGGTGCTCCTGTGCGACATGCACGATCACGTGCAGCGCACCGATGGTCGGGCGGCCGTCGGCGGCCTGCAGCTCAGCGGCCATGCGCTTCACCTCGCGCGCCGCATCGCGCGGGTCGCGGAAGGTGCCGAGCATGCCCATCGTGGTCGCGCGCGGATACCCGTACATCGTGACCATGCGCTGTTGTTCGAGGACGCTCGGCTGCGGCGTCGGGATGGGAGTGGGCGTCGCGACCACCGCGGAGAGCCCCGGCGTGCCGGGTGTGCCGGGTGTGCCGGGCGTGACCGGTGCGGCGAGGGCGATGCGCGGGCCGATCGGTGAACTCTCGATGAGTGCCGCCTCGCGTGTGGCGGCGAGGAGCACTGCGCCGACGGCTACCGCAGTGATCCCCGTGACCAGGCCGCTCGCGAGCGGTCGTGCGCGCAGCGCGTCCATCGACGTTGCGATCGCGTGGAAGGTCGAGGCCACGGCGCTCGACGCTGCCGTGAGTGCGACAGGCGCGCGGCGGGGTGGTGCGGGGTCGGGCAGGAGCGAAGCGACCCGGAACGACAGCTCGGCGAGGCTGCGTCGCTGCGAGGCGAGCATCTCCGTGTAGAACTCACCGAACTCGGGGTGCTGCCCAACGGCGCTGGCGAGCGCGTCGAGGTTCGACTGCTCGTTGGCGAAGTACGTCTCGAACGCACGCAGCGAGTCGCGGCCGAGCACATCGCGCGGCGCGAGCGCCCGAGCCGGTCGGACCGGCCGGGGGGTGGAACGGGGTTGGATGTCCGCCGCCATTGCCTCTGGATTCTAGGGCCTCGCGGGCGCGTAAAACCGGTCGGCGCGCGGATCGAGTCGCCCGTTTATTCACAATCGGCGCGAGTGGCCCGGGCGCACCGCCTGGAGGGCCGTCCTAGACGGCCGCGCCCATGTCCGAGTCCCCGAAGTGGGTGTGCGCGGGCGAGGTCGTGTGGAGCCGGTCGAACAGGTGGGCCACAGAGGGCTCGGCGCCCCGCACCGCCTCCTGCATCGCGCCCTGCCAGTACTCCTGCAGCGGTGTGAGGTCCTCCCGCGTCAGACGCACCTCGCGCATGTTGAACGTGCCGGGCTCGTAGAGCACGGCGTCCACGGGGTAGTCCACGTCCGAGGCGCTCGTACGGGTCGCGTCGAACGACAGCAGCCCGACACGCAACGCGTCGAACAGCCCCTGCTCGTAGTCCCACACGCGGTCGAGGATCGGCTTCCCGTACCTCGACTCGCCGATGATCACGTACGGCGTGGCCTCGCGGACCTCCACCCAGTTGCCCTCCGGGTAGATGAGGTACAGGCGCGCCTCGGTGTCGTCCTTGAGCTGCCCGCCGAAGATGCAGTGGAGGTCGAAGGACAGTCCGTCGCCCGCGAGCCACTCGCCGTCCTCGCGGCGGACGCGGCGTATCTCCTCGGCGAGCGCGTTCGCGGCCTGGTACATCTTCTTAAAGTTGTCGGAGTCGGCCTCGAGTCGCTCCTCGAAGTAGGTGATCGCCTTGTCCCGCACGGAGCGCAGCCCGCTCGTGAGGATGAACATCGAATGCTGCTCGTAGGCGTGGACCGATATCTTCTTGGCCTGCGACAACTCGGTCCCCGAAGTGATTCGGGTATCGGCGATCGCAAGCAGACCTTCGCGGCATTTCATTCCGAGGCAAAATGTCATGGCGTCATGGTAGGCGTCCGCGCCGCTGAGTGCCGTCTGCGCGCTGCGCGGCACGCTGGCGGGGGAGCACCATCGAGGTCGCGAACTAGGTCGAGGTGGCAGCGTGGGGCCGCCCCACTCGGATCGAGACCAGTCCTTGGACGAAGACGGTGCGCGGGGTTCCCCGCGGGCGCCCTCGACGGATCGTCGAAGTGCTAGCGGGCCTGCTTGAGGGCGTAGCCGCCGGCGCGCTGCTGCGGGCGCTTGATGGAACCGGCGCGGGCCTGCTGCGAACGCGTGCGGACGAAGAAGGACACACCGCTGCGGTGTCGCTCGCACGAGCGCTGCGGAGTGCGGGCGGCCGCTGTGCGGGCCCGGGATGCTCCGATGCAGGTCCAGCAGAGTTCCACCGCTGTCTCCTCATTGTTGCGTTGCCATCGCATTAAGGCAGCAGAATATTTCGGCATGATGTCATGCCTGTCTAGCCCACCTTCAGCCGAGTGTTTTTCCCTGGAACCTGCGGGATCGTCCGTGTCGCGGATCGTCGTGGGTGGAACAGCAGCCGTGCCGCCCGTACGCTGTATGTGGGGCGGGGATTTGGCGATCACGCGATTCAGGATGTGAACGTGACCAAGCGAATCAGCCTCTGGGCTGCCGTGTTCCTTGCGGCAACCGCGGTCGCCTGTGGCGGTACCAAGGTCGAATC
>CAMDAY010000058.1 GCA_945888895.1 Dehalococcoides mccartyi
CGACGAGGAGTTGCGCCGCCACGAGCGTGCGCGCCAGACGGCGCAGCGCCGTCATGTCGAGGAGCTGGTCGAGGAGCTGGTCGAGGATGGCATCCGCCGCGGGGAGATCCGCGCGGACGTGGACGCCAGCACGGTCGCCGAGCCACTGATCGCGCTGGCCACGGGCCTCGCGATCTTGCAGCTCACTGCGCCCGACGAGGTCACGGTGCGCCGTGCCTCCGAGACGCTCGAGGATGCCGTGCGGAAACTCGCGACCGGTGAGATGGTCGCCGACTCCGGCGACGCACCGAGAGCCTCGAACGGCTAGCCGCTGTAGGACCAGCCGGTGAACGTGGAGGTGAGCGGCTCGCCGCTGTTCAACACCTCCGCGTACAGAACTCGCCCGAGCACGAGCACGTGGTCGCCCGCCTCGATGAACTGCTCCGCCGCGCACTCTGCGTAGGCGAGAGCATCATCGAGGATCGGGCAGCCGGGCGCGCGCTCTGACAACTGGTACGCGACGCCCGCGAGCTTGTCGTGCTGCTGCGCGGCAGCGCCGTCGCTGCGCCCCTTCACCTTCGACGCATCGGCCGGCTGCACGAAGCCGCGCGCCAGCGCCATGCCGTTGCCCTCCTGCGAGAGCAGGTTCACCACGAACGCCCCGTTGTCGCGGACGCGCGCGAGCGACGAGGAGTCCCGCTCAAACCCCACGGCGACCATCCGCGGGTCGAACGAGATCTGCATCACCCAGTCGGCGATCATCGCGTTCGGCTGGCCGTCGCGCGTGGTGCCGATGACGTAGATGCCGTACGGGAACTCGTGCATCGCCTCGCGGATGTCGTCGTCCTCGGTGCGCTGGATCTTGCCGGTGGTCACGGGCGGCCTCCTCGAGGGGTGCGGGTGTCCTTCCCACCATACGGCCGGACGCGACTACGATGCCCGGCATGAGCCCCATCAAGCGAGTCAGCGTCCTCGACCAGTCCCCGATCCGCGAAGGCGGCACGGCGGGCGACGCGCTGCGCGAAAGCGCCGAGCTGGCGAAGACCGCCGAGGCCCTCGGCTACCACCGCTTCTGGCTCGCCGAGCACCACAACCGCGCGGGCCTGGCCTGCGTGGCACCGGAGATCGTGATCGCGCACGTGGGCGCGCAGACCTCGAGGATCCGCATCGGCTCGGGCGGGGTGATGCTGACGCACTACGCCAGCCTGAAAGTCGCGGAGCAGTTCCGCACGCTGGAGACGCTGTTCCCCAGCCGCATCGACCTCGGCGTCGGCCGCGCGCCCGGGAGCGACATGCACACCGCCCGCGCGCTCTCGCACGGCCCCGGCGCGCTGCCGATCGATGCGTACCCGCAGCAGATCACCGACCTCGTGCACTACCTCGAGGACTCGCTGCCGGAGACGCATCCGTTCTTCGGCATCCACGCCAGCCCCACGGGGAGCGGGATGCCCGAGGTATGGATGCTCGGCTCGTCCCTCGACAGCGCGTACTTCGCCGCGAAGCTCGGGCTGCCGTTCTCCTTCGCGCAGTTCATTGCGCCGGAGACGGGCGAGAAGGCCGCCGAAACCTATCGCAGCAACTTCACGCCCTCGCGCTGGTGCGCGGAGCCGCGCATCTCCGTCGGCGTCTCGACGATCTGCGCACCGACCGAGGCCGAGGCGATCGACCTGTCGTGGAGCCGCTACTGCTGGCGCTTCCGCCGCGGCCAGGTGCCCTCGGTCGAGACGGCGCTGGCGTTCGGCTACTCCGAGGCGGAGCGCGAGTACGTCCGCTACCACCGCGCCCAGTCCGCGGTCGGCGACCCGCAGCAGGTGAAGGCGCGCCTTGAAGCGATCGCCGAGCAGCTCACCGCCGACGAGGTCATCGTCCTATCGATCACCTACGACTTCGAGGCGCGCCTGCGCTCGTACCGCCTCGTCGCGGAGGCTTTCGGCCTCGTCGACGGCATCGCGACCCTCTAGGTGCCTTGATGGCCGGGATACCCGGCCCGGCGCCCAGACCTTCGGGCCTCCCGCTAGCCGATCGGCTCGTCGCTCTGCCGAGGCACGCCTGACAGCGAGAATGCGGTGTCGACGAGGTCGGCGCTGCCCTCGATCTCACTCTCCACGGTGAGGAACTCCGTGTCGTGATGCACCAGCTTGTAGCGCGTGTTGCCGAGGTACTCGACGCGCTCGATGCGCTGGAGATCGCTCCAGTCAACGTGGTGCAGCACCTTGCCGAGGTGCAGCGCGGACGCGCCGGTCTTCGTCAAGACGATCGCGGTGGCGGTACTGCGCCACGTCAGCAGCACCACGGGAACCATGATCAGCGTGACGACCGAGGCGAACAAGCCGAAGCCGATGCCTTCTGCACGCTGCAACACGAGGCCGACCGTCAGCGAGATCACCGAGACGATCAGCGGCAGCGCGAACGACGCGTTCTGCCACCACCGCGAGTCGTTCACGTAGACGCGCACCACGTCACGCATCGCCTCGATGGCGGCGGTGTCGCGGGCGTGCGGTGGGGAGGCGGTGGCGTCGGGCACGAGGATCGCGCTACAGGTCCGCGATGCGCTCGCGCACCTCGGCGAGGCGCGCGATGCTCTTCATGGTCAGGCCGTGCTGCTCCGGGATCAGGCTGCGCACGATGACGTCGGTGATCCCCATCTCGGCGAGCGGCTTCAACTGCTCCGCCACCGTCTCCGCCGAGCCGTACAGCATGGAGCTGCGATCCCCGGTGAACCGATCGAGGATCGGCGCGAGCACCTCGGCGGCCTCCTCGTCCGTGCTGCCGACGAAGACGTTGCGGCGCACGGCCACCGCCGCGGGCGCGCGGCCGTGCATCTGGGCGCGCTCGAGGTACTCGGCGGTCTGGGCCGCGATCTCTGCGTTCCCGGCCCGCGTCCCGTCGGCGATCCACCCCTCGGCGAGGCGCGCGGCGCGGTCGATCGAGGGCGAGACGCTGCCGCCGATCCACACCTCGAGCGGCTCGGGCGTGACCGGCGACACGATCGCGTTGCTGATCTTGAAGCGGCCATCGCTCGACACCGTCTCGCCCTTCAACAGGCGGCGAACGATGTCCAGCGACTCCTCGAACATCGAGGGGCGGTACTTGGCGTTCACGCCCATCGCCGGGGACGCGGCGTCGTCGCGCCCGATCGCGCACTGCATGATGAAGCGACCCTGGTGGATCGAGGCCAGCGTACCGACCTGCTCGGCGACGAGCACCGGGTTCCAGAGCGGCAGCAGGAACAGCACACCGGCGGGCTTGTCGCCCCACTCCGCGAGGAGGCGTCCCATCATCGGCGTGTTCTGGTAGTAGGCCCCGGTCCCCGTCGAGTGGTGGTCGCCGATGAACAGCGAGTCGAGGTCGGCGCCACGGGCCGCAGCCGCGCGCTCGATCATCCAACGCGCACCGTCGCGCGCGCTCGTGGCACTACTGTAGGCGCTGGTGAGCGAGATGCCGAGGCGCATGAGGACCCTCTCTGAGCGTGGCCGAGGTGCCTCGACCGGAACGTCAGTCTACCGCCGGGCCGACATACACTCGAAGGGCATCCAAACACCGTCCGAGGAGCCGCCGATGTGCCGATCCATCAAGCGCCTGCGCCCGACCGCCGGGAGCGACGAGCCCCACGCCACGTCCGAGGAGATCGAGGCCGCTGCGCTCCAGTTCGTGCGCAAGATCAGCGGCTTCCAGCGCCCCTCCCCTGCCAACAGCGGGGCGTTTGAGGCAGCCGTGCAGGAGATCGCGCACATCTCGACGCATCTGCTCGCGGATCTCAAGGTCGGGGCGCGTTCGAAGTAGGAGCAGCAGAGGCCCTAACCCTCTCCCGCTTCGCAGGAGAGGGGATCGGATCCGGCTCCCTCTCCTGCGCAGCGGGAGAGGGCGCGGGGTGAGGGCGCACCACGACGCTCGTTCAAAACAACACCCCCCGCTACAGCCCGATCTCGCGCAGGAACGCCTCCGTGCTCGGCTCGCGGCCGAGGAACGCACGCAGCAGGTCAGCGCCGTCCATCGTCCCGCCCGCCTCGAGGATCGTGGTGCGGTAGTGGCGGCCGACGGCCTCGTTTCCGGCGGGCAGGTCGCCCCCGGGGTCCTCAGCGAATCGGGCGGCCATGTCGTCGCCGTAGACCTGCGACCACAGGTAGCCGTAGTAACCCGCGTCGTAGCCGAACAGGTGGCCGAAGCCTGCCTGGAAGTGCGTGCCCTCGCTGAACGGGAAGCCGGTGATCGGGTGGAGTGCCGCCGCGATCGCGTCGGTGTCCTTCGTCCGGCCCTCCGAGTGGTACGCGAAGTCGAGGCGCGCAAAGTACAGCTGCCGCAGGTAGTGCACGCCGCTCGCGACGTTCTTCGCCGCGATCATCCGGTCGAGGAGCGCGGGCGGCAGCGGCTCGCCCGTGGTGACGTGCTTCGTGAAGCCGGCGAGCACCGCTGCGTCCCACGCCCAGTGCTCCAGCATCTGCGACGGAGCCTCAACGAAGTCGCGCTGCACGGCGGTGCCCGCGAAGCGTGCGTAGGGGGCGCGCGTCAGCACCTGGTGCAGGATGTGGCCGAACTCGTGGAAGAGCGTGTTCACCTCGGAGTGACGGAGCAGGCTCGGGGTGTCGGCCATGGGCTTCGTGAAGTTCGCGACCATCGCCGAGACGCCCGTCTGGTACGCACCATCTTCGAGGCGCCTGCCGGGGCGCAGCGTGAACGCAGCGGCGTGGCCGTACTTGTCGGGCCGTGGGTGCAGGTCGAGGTAGAACGCGCCGAGGTGCTCATCACTGTCGGCGTTCTGCACGTTGAACAGCCGCACATCCTCGTGCCAGGCGCACGGCTCGGGCACCTCGACGAACCACACGCCGAAGAGGCGCGGGTACAGCGCGAACATGCCGTCCAGTGTGGCGTCGAGGGGGAAGTACTCAGCGACGGCGAACGAGTCGACCTCGTAGCGCTCTTGCATGATGCGCTGCTGGTAGAACCGCCAGTCCCACTGGTGCAGCACCGAGCCGGGATCGCCCGTGTGCGCCCGCTTCGACGCCGTCAGCTCCGCGAGGTCGATGTCCGCCTTCACGCGCACGCGCGCCTCGAGGTCCACGAGGAAGGCCGTCGCGGTCTCGGGCGTCTCCGCCATCCGCGTCTCGATCGCGTAGTGCGCCCACGAGGCGTATCCGAGCGTGGTCGCGATCTCGTCGCGGATCGCGATCGCCTCCTCGAGGATCGGCAGGTTCTCCTGCGCGGCCTTGTCCTGGTTGAGCAGGAACAACTCCCGACGCAGATCCTCACGCTCCGCGGACTCGAGGAACGGGTAGAACTCCGGGTACTCCAGCGACACCCGGTATGCGCTCGTGCCTCGACGCTGCAGGCCCTCGATGTATGACGCCGGCAGGCCGATGAGGTCCTCACGACTCAGCCATAGCGCGTCGTCCGCCTCGTCGATGTGGCGACGGAAGTCGACGCTGAGTGCGACGAGCCGCTCCTTCAGCGCCTGCACCCGCGCGCGCTCCTCGACGCCGGCGAGGAAGCCGTTGCGCCGGAAGTCGCGCATCACGTGGTCGAGGTACCGCCGCTCAAGGGGCGCGAGCGTCGACGCCTCGGCCATCTGCCCATAGGCGAGGACGGCGGCGTGCACGTCCTCGCGGAAGCCGAGCGTGGTGCCGTAGGTGTCGAGGCGCTGCTCGAACTCGCGCGCCTCGTTGCGAAGCGCCTCGTCAGCCGCGACGTTCGAGAGGAACCCGTACCGCCCGCCCGCGATCGAGAGCGTCGCTCGCACCTCGTCCAGCGGGAGCACCGTGTTCGCGAAGGTGCAGTCGAGGGCTGGCGTGGCGACGAGCCCGGCGAGGAGCCCTTCGCAGCGTGCGATCGCGGCATCGCCTGCCGCACGGAGATCGGCGGGGGTGATGGTGGTGTAGTCGAAGAAGGGTGCCTCTGCCATGCACCCATGATGCCCCAGAAGCGGCCGACCGGGACCGCCAGAAGTGCAGGGCGGCTTCCTCGGGCTCCGGGAGCCACGTCTCTGCCCAGGCGCGATCCTCGAGCAGCTACGGGTACCGGTCGTGCCGATGTTCCGAAGCGCCGAGCTACGTCGAGGGCAGCAGCTTGTAGATGGCGTCTTTCAGGACGTCGCGTGCCTTCTGCGGCTGCACGGGGCGCGCGTTCGGCTTGATGATCGCGTTGAAGGCCTTTACCTGCGCCTCCGACACGCTTGTGGGCACCTGTAGCACCTGCCAGCGCACGCCCTCCGTGCACGGGGGGGGTCGTGAGCGATCCCGCGTAGCGGTACATCGAGCGGTCCTTCGGCAGCGCGGTCGCGAGGTCGAAGCTCGGCAGTGCCTTCTTCTCTTCGGTGCTCTTCGGGAGCGCCGCCCAGATGGGGGCGAGCGCCTCGTTGTCCTTTCCCGCCTCGTGCAGCACGCCGAGGACGGCCAGTTCGCCCTTGGCGCTCTTGTGCACGAAGTGCGTCTCCATCGCGAAGCGTTTGCCGCCCACCGTGTGCTCGGACGGCGCGTGGAAGTGGAACTGCACGAGGGTATACGGGACGCCGTCGACCTCGATCGCACCGCCGTTGGCGACGTCGGCCTGGATCGTGTGCCCATTGTTCTGGACGCTCAGCGGCGCAGGCTGCCATTTGATGTTTGTGCGCCCCCCCCCCGCCCGCCTGCGTACTGGCGATGTCGATGGGCGACTGCGTGGATCCGCTGCTGCACACCGCGTTCTCGGGAGCGAGCTCGCCCCACTTCTCCGGGCTCGCAGCACCCTCGTACGCCCGGTGCTTCGCGTCGTGGCCGACCGCGGGTTTCGCCCCCGGCTTCGCGGCAGCACCATGTGCGTCGGCCGCAGCGCCTTCCTCGCTACCTGCGCGCTTCAGCGCGGTGACCTCCTTGCGAAGCGCAGCAAGGTCGTCCTTCGAGGCGGCATCGCCGGCGCCACACGCGGCCAGGACGGTGACCGCCCCGCCCGCCAGGAGCCACGTCGAGGTGCGACGCGCGAACAGGCGGCGCGACATGCGCGGCATCGCGGCATCGCGGCATCGCGGCATCGAACGCGTCAGCGATGGGGTCAAGGGTGTCCTGCTCAGGCATCGAACGCTCCGAACGCGGGGATCCCGGGCACGTGCCGGGATACTGCCCAGAGCATCGGCAGGAACAAGAACTTAGAACAGTGCAGGGCGAGCCGGATCTGGGTCCGGAGTGGCCGAGACGCTTCACGACCTCCCGGAGGCCGGCCGGGTATACCCGGCATGAGCCGCACTAAGCTACGTCGCGAAGTTGCCGCGCCACATCAGCCGACGGACATCGGAGAGCACGAGCATCGCGCCCAGGAGCACGAGCAGCCAGATCGCAGACGGGACGATGAGCAGCACGCGCAACCCGATCACGCCCTCCGCCGCACCCAGGCCGAGGTTCACGAACGCCATGTGCCCCGCCGCGAGCATCGCGTAGATCGACATCACGCGCCCCCGGATGTCGTCACGCACCAGCGACTGCGCCTGCGAGGCCGTGATCGCCATGAACGAGGCCTGTGTCGCCCCAGCAAGGACCGCGCCGCCGATGACCATCGCCGGCGTCTGCGCGAGGCCGAGCACGAACATCGCGATGCTGCTGCCGATGCCAACGACAAGCAGGCTGCGCCCGGTGCCTTCATCGGTGCGCAGGCGCGCGATCGTCAGCGTACCGCAGACCGCGCCGAAGCCGAGGCCAAAGAGGATGCCGCTATACAGGCTCGGCCCACCGCCCACCTCGGTCGCCAGTTGGGGCATGAGCGAGTCGAAGCCCATCGTCAGCGCGCAGTGGAAGACGACGAGCACGATCACCAGCGCCAGCCGGCGATCGGCGGCGATGTAGTTCGCGCCGTCCCCCATCTCGCCGAGGAGGCGGCGGAAGGAGGCCAGCGAGATGCCCTCATCGCGGCCACTGCGGTAGCTGATCCCCCACAGTGCGCAGAAGCTGAGTACGTAGAACCCCGCCGACAGCGCGAACACCGCGTTCGCCCCGACCTGCGTCAGCAGCAGGCCGCCGATCAGTGGCCCCGCCATCCTCGACCCGTGCTGCGAGATGTTGGACAGCGCGACCGCGTTGAGCAACTGCGGCTGGGGCACGAGGTTGGGGATCATCGCCTGCTCGGCGGGCTGCTGCACGGCGCTTGCGATGCCGCCAATGAACGCGAACACGCCGACGTGCCACACCTGCACGACGCCGAGCCCCGTCACGACCACCAACCCGATCGTGCCGCTGAACCCGATGGTGACCGCGATCAGCGCGAGGCGACGGCGGTCGATGCGGTCGGCCAGCGCGCCCGCGAAGGGCGAGGCGAACAGGAACGGGGCCATCCCGGCAAACGTCACGATGCCGACAGCGCTGGAGGATTGCGTGAGCGCGAAGACGAGCCAGCCGCGACCGAGCAGCAACGCCCAGTTCGCGCCCGCAGAGCACATCGAGTTGGCGAAGAGCAGCGCGTAGTCCCGCGACCGGAGCGCCGGGAACTGCCGATCGAGCCAACCGAGGTCGCGCGTGGGAGCCATCGGCAGACTCTACGCGCTCCCCCAACGGACGCAACCACCGCGCGCGTCCTCGTGCGGGCGTCGTGGGGAGCGGGTACCTCGGCCTCGGGCAGCGCTCGGGCTACCGCTGGATGCGGACGCCGGCCTCGGTGTGCATGTCGACAGCGACCGTCGTCTCGCCACGGAGCCAGTCGACGAGGTCTCGGCCGGCGAGCTCGCGACGCCAGCCGCGCAGCAGCGGCAGGTCGGGCTCCTTCGACTGGTCGCCCGTGAGCCACCATGCGATCAGCTCATCCATGTCGCGGCGCGTGGCGACGAACCTCGAGGCGATCTCGGCCTCGCGGCAGCGTGCCTGCACGATGCCGGAGAGGATCGCGGGCCACGCCTGACCCAGGTTGGGGAGGCGCGGCGGGGTCTCATCCTCCTCGGGCGGGTCGTTCACGCCCACCTCGACAGCTTCGAGGATCGCCTTGCCGTAGCGCTGGATCGTGCCCTCGCCCAGGCCGCGGACGGCGCTCAGGTCGGCGTTGTCGCGCGGAGGGCGGCGGGCGAGCTCCAGCAACGAGCGGTCGTTCATGATCCACGAAGGCGGCCGGTTCGCGCGCAGCGCCTCTTGCTCGCGCCACGCCGCGACCGTCCGCAGCGCGCCGAGCGCACGACGCTTGAGGCCGTTCCAGCCTCGGACGCGGCGGTACATCTCCTCGGGCGGGGTGCGCTCGGCCCACGCGTCGGCGAGCAGGTCGCACTCCTCCTGCACCCACGAGGCACGGTCGCGTGCATCCAACTGCACCTTGAGCTCTCGCCAGACCGCGGGCAGGTAGCGCACGTCGTCGAGGGCGTAGCGGAGCTGATCCTCGGACAGCGGGCGGCGCGACCACTCGGTGTACTGCGCGCCCTTGTCGAGGTGGACGCCGGCCATGCGCTCCACGAGCGCGCCGTAGCCGATCTGCTCCCCCATGCCCAGGAACGCCGCGGCGATCTGCGTATCGAAGACGCGCGTCGCGCGCACGCCGAACGCGGCGCCGATCAGTGCGAGGTCCGCCTGCGCCGAGTGGATGATCACCTCGACGTCATCGCTCGCTACGAGGTCGATGACGGGGCGCGGGTCGACGTTCAGCGGGTCGATAGCAGCGACGGTCGGGGTGTCGTGGTCGCCCCAGCCGACCTGCACGAGCGACAGCTCGGCGACGTAGCGGCCTTCGGTCATGAACTCGAGGTCAAGGGCGAACCAGCCCGTCCGCGCGATCTGCGCGGCGATGGACGCCACTTCGGCCGCGTCCGTGACGGGGGTGGGGAGCTGCTGTTCGACGGTCACCGTCGGGACGATAACACCTCGCCTGCGCGGACGCCTCCCCGATGGGCTATCGGTGCCTCCGGGGTATCATTGGGGGCAGCCATCCAACATCTGCCGCCTGGAGCAGCCCCGTGACGAATGCCCCCTCCGAGGAGGAACGAACCGCCCCCGTGCGGCTGACGTTCGTCTCCGACTTCATCTGACCATGGTGCTATGTCGGTCTCGTCGAGATCGAGAAGCTGTACCGGAACTGGGAAATCGAGCTCGACTGGGCTCCCTTCTTCCTCGACCCGTCCATCCCACCTGAGGGCCGCGCGCGACAGCCGCAGGCCGAGGGTGCTCCCGAGACGCCCGTCGAGGCGCGCGGGAAGCGCCTGGGCCTCGACTTCCGTCGAGGACGCACGTTCACGCCTCACACGATCCTGTCGCTGCAGGCGGGCGAGTGGGCCGCGGAGCACGGGACGACGCAGCAGGTGATCGATTACCACCGAGCGCTGTTCAAGGCGTACTTCACAGACTTCGAGGACCTGATGGACATCGACGTCCTCGTCCGGCACGCCGAGGCAGTCGGACTCGAAGCGGCTGCATTGCGCGAGGCGCTCGTGACCGGATCCAAACTCGACTCAACCACCGAGGCGATCGAGCAGTCCTACGCGATCGGCGTGCAGGCGATCCCGACGTTCGTCCTCGAAGGGCAGTACGCCGTCGTCGGCGCGCAGGAGTACGACGTCCTCGAGCGCGTCATGGAGCAGCTGAAGGCAAAGCGCCGCGAGACCCCGCTCCCCGACCCGAACGCCTAGCGCAGCAGGTCGAGGAGCACGCGCGGCGGCGAGGTCATCGCGCGCGAGTGGCGTCGAGGAGATTGCGTGGGGCGGCCCACCCCT
>CAMDAY010000059.1 GCA_945888895.1 Dehalococcoides mccartyi
CGCCCGGCTTCCTGCAGGGCCTGCGCGCGATCTGCGACGAGGCGGGCGCGCTACTCATCTTCGACGAGGTGATCACCGGCTTCCGGGCCTCGTACGGCGGGGCACAGGGGATCCTCGGCGTCACGCCGGACCTCACCGTGCTCGGCAAGATCATCGGCGGCGGGCTGCCGGTCGGTGCGTACGGCGGGCGACGCGACCTGATGTCGCAGATGGCGCCGATCGGCCCCGTCTACCAGGCGGGCACGCTCTCCGGGAACCCGCTCGCGATGGCCGCCGGGCAGGCCACCCTCACCGCCATCCGGGCGACCGAGGGCGCGTACGAGCGCCTCGAAGCCCTCGGCGCGCGCCTCGAGGCCGGTCTGACCGACGCGGCGCGCTCCGTCGGCCTGACGCTGACCGTCGCGCGCACCGGCTCCACGCTCACCCCGTTCTTCCTCGACCGCGCGCCCCGCAACTGGACGGAGGCCGACCGCGCCGACCGCGCCGCGTTCGCGCGCTTCCACGCCGTCATGCTCGACCGCGGCGTCCACCTCCCGCCGAGCCAGTTCGAGGCGTGGTTCCTCTCCCTCGCCCACGACGAGACCCACGTCGACCGCACCATCGAGGCCGCGGCGGCAGGCTTCGCGGCAGCCCGCGGGTAGCCTCGACGGTCTTACCACCCCTGCGCAATCCCCGGATTGCCGCGCGTCGCTCGCACACGTATACTCCGTCAAAGATCGGTGTAATTGTGTGATCGGATGAGCATGCGGCTCGCGTGCCAGCAGGAAGACCTCAACCGTGGCCTCGCCGCGGTTTCGCGTGCCATTCCCGCGCGCTCCACGCTGCCGATCACCCAGCACGTCCTCCTCGAGGCTGCCGACGACGCTATCGTCCTTTCGGCGACGGACGCCGAGACGATCGCGATCACCTACCGCATCAAGGCGACGATCACCGAGCCCGGCGCGATCACGATGCCGTCGAGGCTCCTCGCGGACTTCGTCAGCACCCTCCCGCACGACGAGATCACGATGACGCTCGCGGAGCGCTCCCGACAGGTGAGCCTCGCTTGCGCGCGCAACACTGCCTCGGTCGGCGGCATGGACCCGGACGACTTCCCGCCGATCCCCGTCGTCTCCGGTGGCGACTCGATCACGATCCCCGCCGCGCGCCTCCGCGCCGGCATCGCGCAGACCGTCTTCTCCGCCGCGACCGATGATTCGCGCCCCGTGCTCACCGGCGTGCACTTCGGCTTTGCCGGCGGCAAGCTCCGCCTCGCCGCCGCGGATGGCTTCCGCCTCTCCGTCCACACGATGGATCTCGACTCCCAGATCGAACGCCAGGCGATCGTCCCCGCGCGCGCCCTCAACGAGCTCGGTCGGCTCCTCGGCGAGGCGGGCGATAACGACGTCGTCATCACCTTCAACCAGGCCGGTACGCAGGTGCAGTTCGATGTCGGCCACGCGAAGCTCATCGCGAACCTGATCCAGGGCACGTTCCCGAACTACGACCAGCTCATCCCCGCGAACTCCGCGACCCGAACCGAGGTCAATGTCAGCGAATTCACGCGCGAGACTCGCATCGCCTCGATCTTCGCGCGTGACGGCTCCGGCATCGTCCGCGTGATCGCGACGCCGGGTGAAGGCAGCGCCCCGGGCCGCCTCGTCATCACCGCCCGCGCCGAGGAAGTCGGCGACAACGAGGGCGTCATCGACGCCGTCGTAAACGGCGCGGAAGCCAAGATCGCCTTCAACGGCCGCTACCTCACAGACGTCCTCAACGTCATGGACGCCGACCGCGTCGCGATCGAGACCAGTTCGCCCTCGAGCCCCGGCGTCCTCCGCCCCGTCGGCAACGACCGCTTCGTGCACGTCGTCATGCCCATGTTCGTGACTTGGTAATGACGACGCCAACCTAACGACAACGCGAGAGAGATCGGGCGATGATCGCCGCAGCTGCTCCGATATCTACTCACCCTCTGCCCGTCGCGCCAACCCGCCTGCAAGCTCTGCGAAGATACGGCGATGGATGGGGATGAGCGCGAGCCAGTACAGCAGCCCCCAAACACCGGCCGGATTGAAGTACGCGGCAACCGTGATGGTCGCGCCACCTGCCGCATTAGGCGTCGCTTCCAATTCGAGCACAGCGGATCCAGGCATCCGCATCTCAGCGAGCAGCGTGATCCGGCGTCCTGGTTCCAGTGCAACCACGCGCCACCAATCGATGATGTCACCGACGTGAACGTCGGTCGGATGCCGCCGCCCACGACGCATGCCCGGCCCTCCGATCAGGCGGTCGAATAGGGCCCGCAATCGCCACAGCCAGCTGTAGGCGGGCCAGCCGCGTCGCCCGCCCAGCGCGGTGATCGCCAACCACGCCGCCGCGACCGAGGCGGTCGTCGTCGTGGTAGCGCCCGTCCGCTTGGAGAAATACGAGACATCGGGACGCGCTGCGCGGTATGCGAGCGACCCCTCGGTCCATCGGGCGGGCGTCGCCTCTGCACGCTCCGTTTCGAGCGCCTGGCGGATCGCGTCAGAGTACGAATGCATATCCAGTGGGATAAGCGCACGAATCGCTTCGTCGCTCGCCAACAGGTCGTGACGCAAGCCATCGATCAGGGGACGAGCGATATTGGCTGGCACGGCCGTGACGAGGTCGAGCCAGTACGCGGAGAGGCGAGGCGTCAGCACTGGGAGTGGCAGAATCCAGATGCGCTTGCCGTTCACATGCGCAAACTGCTGCATCATCTCGGCGTAGCTCAGCATCTCCGGCCCACCGACATCGTAGATGTGTCCAGCCGTCTCCGGAATCTCGGCGACGCGGACGAGGTATTCGAGCAGGTCGCAAAGCGCGATGGGCTGCGTTCGCGAGCGCACCCAGCGGGGTGTGACCATCACCGGCAGGTGGAAGACGAGGTCTCGGATGACCTCGAATGCCGCGCTACCGGCACCGACGACGATACCAGCACGGAACTCGGTAACCAGTATCGGCCCACCTCGGAGGATCTCACCGGTTTCGGCACGCGATTCGAGGTGCGCTGACGGCTCGCCCGGTGGCTGCAAGCCCCCTAGGTAGACGATACGGTGAACCCCGGCACGCTCTGCCGCGCGGCGGAAGTTGCGCGCCCCCTCGCGATCGAGCCGGGCAAAGTCGGAACCGCTTCCCATGGCGTGAACGAGGTAATAGGCGACCTCGATGCCGGCGAGCGCAGCATCGAGCGTGTCCTCGCGAAGCACATCGGCACCCACGCACTCCACCCCTGGCCAGACTCGCGCCTCGAGCACCGCGTGATTGCGGGCTGCCGCGCGCACGGTGTGGCCGCGATCCGTCAGCAGCGTTACAAGGTGGGTCCCGATATAACCGCTAGCACCCATAACCAGTGTTCGCATTGTCGCTCTCCTTCCGCTCGTGCGTTGCGCAGCCTTGGCGTTACCGGTTGAGCTGCCAGATGGTCGCGTTCAGGACGGTCGCGAAGGTGACCCACGCGAGATAGGGAGCGAGCAGGAGCCCCGCCAGGCGGTTCACCTGATAGAAACGACGGATCGTTGCGACGATCAACGCGAGCAGCACCGCGATTACTGCCAGCGCGATGTCGATGCGCTTTGCCCCGAAGAATATCGGCGACCACGCGGCGTTTGCCCCGAGCTGGGCTGCGTACACAAGGAGGGCTGTCCTGACGCGATGCTCGCCCGCAACGATTTGTCCTCGATCGGCTCGCCACACCAGCCAGACCGAGAAGCCCATCGTGATGTAGAGGAACGTCCATACCGGGCCGAACAGCCAAGGCGGCGGGTTCCATGCCGGTTTCTCGATGGCGGCATACCACGTGGGGATCGCCTCGCTCGTGAAGATTGCGCCCACTGCGCCCACTGCGATTGGCAGCATGATTGAGAGCACCAGCGCCAGCGCGTCCTGCCGGCTTACTCGAACCATCAGTCGCTCCCGTCCCGTGATCGCGTGGCTGGCTCCCCGTACGTCGAGCGACGGCTAGGCCGCACGAACGCGCATCGCTTCGCGGAGCGCGGAGAGGATGGCGGCGTTGGTCGGGTGGTCGCCGGCAAAGGCGCTGCGGTAAGCCCAGGCCAAAGTCCCGCCAGACCGCACGATGAACACCCCGCCAAGCTGGGTTTCGTCGCCGCGTTCACTCATCTGAGCGCTCTGCTGCCGGTACCCGCGTAGCAGAGCTCGTAGGCCCCGCACGAACACGCGCGGATCGACGAATGCCAAGCGCGGCGGTCGACGCACCTCGAGGGCTTGATACACACGGCGCTCGGGATCGGTCAACACCGTTGTGGTGATCGCGTAGTCCTTCGCGAAGAAGCCCGCCATCTGCGGCGACCCGCTGCCCACGATGACCAGCTCCGCGCCCGCGCTGTGGATGTCGCCCACGATCGTTCGCAGCCGAGACACCTGCTCCTTGCAGAAGATGCAGCCGAAGTGCCGCACGAGCGCCAGAACCACGGGCTGTTCCGCCCATACCGCTCCCAGTCGCACCGTACTTCGGTCCGGGCGAAGGATGGTGAGGGCGCCCGCGGATGCGTTGACGTTGCCTTCGTCCGTACTGACGGGCATTCATTCCTCCGTAGCGCGTCGAGCACGATCCGCTAGGAGTCGCGCGCGACCTGTCGCTGTTTGGCTCTGCTGCTATGTCTATGGCGTCAAGCGGATCTGACCGCTTCGCCACGATCCCAAGGCCCCTTCCTGTCCACCGCGATTCTCTCGCTCGCGGTGGATCCGTTTCAGGGGGTCAGATCAGCTTCCCGCGACGTAGGCGTGGCGGCAACGGGAGTAACTGTACTGCCCCCCTTCGGCGACAGCGTCTGACCGACCATCGCGCTGTTGCAGAGACCACAGCGGATCCGTCCTCGGAGCTCGTAGCCCGGCAACGGTGTCACCTTCGGGGGATCGACCTCGCTTCCTATCGGCCAGTGGGCGAAGGGCTGCGTCCCGATCCTCGTGGAGATAGGCCAGCAGAACCAGGCCGAGTCCCGCCGCTCCGCGCTGCACCAGATGCTCGTGCGCACCACCCTCAAGCAGTCGGGGATGCTCTAATCGCCTCGAGGCGTGCTGCGGCATCTCTCGGCGATCGCCGCTAGCGCGGACCGCCGATCCACTGCAGGTACGGGTCCAGGTCGGGCAGGATCGTGTCCTCGCCGAGTACGAACGCGAGGCCGATGACGAGGCTGAACGTCGCGGCCAGGATGCCCGCGCCCACGTACAGCCACTGTCGCTTCTTCGTCGAGATGAACCCCGCGGTGCTTGCGAGTGTCACGATCGAGTTCGAGATCAGCACCCCGGTGACGAACGCGAAGAGCGCGGCGACGCCCGCCCCGGTACTGCTGGCGCCGGCGGCAGCTGCGATCAGCAGGACCTGCGTGCCGGTCTCCGCGCCGATCCCGTGGATCGCGCCGATGCCGAACGCAGTCCGCGGCCCGTACTGCTGATGCGTGTGCGCCACGCGGTGGTAGGGGTGCCGCCGGATCCAGGCAAGCAGCCTCGACCAGCCGGCCCGCACCATCGAGAAGAGGAGCATCCACCGGCTGCGCATGCGGAACTCGCCACCGCGGAAGAAGCGGTACACCGAGTAGTACAGGTAGCCCGCGAGCATCAATAGCGTCACCCCGACCAGGCGCCCCATGATCGGGTCGATCCACTCCGGCAGGATGCTGGACGCGAGGAGCGCGAGCAGGCCAAGCGCGATGACGACGGCGCCGTGCCCCAGCGCGTACAGCGTGCCGAGGATAATCGGGCGCCGCTGGCGCTCCCACACCGTCGCGCCCGCCGCGTGCGCGCGCGCATCGTGCAAGTGAGCCTCGTCGTGCGTGTGCCGATGCGTCGGCGACGCCCCCTGGGCGGCCACCCCCATAGCGACCGGCGTAGCGTGCGCGTGCTCGGCCATCGTGGACTCGTCAGCGAGCGCATGATGGCTCTCGTCGGTGAGGAGCAGGCCTGGCTCACGGATCAGCCATTCCTCCTCCGAGTCATCGGCGGCAGCCGAGCTGGTGATGTCGGTGATCGCGGCGATGTGGTCCCAGTCGATGCCGTGCCGCAGGCCAAGGGCGAGCGCACCCGCGACCACCGCGACGCCCCCGGTCTCCGCCGCCGATGGCAGCGCCGCGACGAGCTCGCTGAGCGGGATCACCTGCTGGCTCCCTCGGCAGCCTGTTGGCAGCACAGGAAGTGGTGTTCGCACATCGAGTGGAAGGGGGTGTCGCGGAGGATCACCATCTCATCTTGACCTTCCTCGAACTGGACCTGCAGCTCGTCTCGCGGATCCTGACCCAATCCAGCGAACTTCTTCGCATACATGTCGGCTATTCGTCGCGGAGTGTCGAGCAGGCCATCATCGGTTGGATCCAAACCGAGTTGCCGGATCAACGCGCGAACCGTGGCAATCACCGCCTCGCGATCAACGCCGTCGCATGAACCGCTCACCGAAACCTCATTCTGAGCGACAACAATCTCTGGTGCCACGTCTCCCTCAATTCAATCGAACCTTGCTGTCTATGGCGTCAGGCGGACCTTACCGCCCCCGGGGACTCAGAACGACCGCGCGCCTTCGCTCCCGCCGCGCAGTTGTGCCGCCACCTGCCGCGCAGCGGCTGAGACCGACGCGGGTAGCCGCACGGCCGGGAGGGCATCTGCCTCGCCATCGCGTGCGCCGGTAATGGCTCGCCCACCGACGTACAGGCGCGTTCCGCCGCCTGCCGCAAGCAGGGCCCCGAGCGCCAGTCGAGCGACGGGCAAGGAAGCAACGCCCGTGACCGACAGGCACAGCGCAGCGAAAGATGCGCTGCGAGTCGCATCCACGAGAGCGCTCGCCGGCACGTCCGCGCCGAGGTAGGCCACCCGTAGTCCAGCCCTTCTCAGGAACAATGCGAGCGCGAGCGCGCCGAGGTCGTGGCGCTCATCCTCGGGACAGGCGACGAGCACGCGCGGAGCGGCAGGCAACGCAGCGGGTAGTGTGCGGGAGAGCGCCACAAACCACGCTCGGATCACCTCCGTCAGCAGATGTTCGCCCGCCACGGTGATGTCGGATCGCTCCCAGCGACGCCCTGCCTCGACGAGCGCTGAAAGAGCAACTTCCTCTACCGCTGCCTCGATCCCCATAGACCGTTCAGCGGTATCGAGGATTTCGAACAACGACGACTCGTCGAACGCTTTGACACCATCAACGAGCGCCAGCGCGCGAACATCGAGTGTTGGGGTGCCCGTGGATCGCACGGGAGCAGCCTGCATGGCCTCATCACGCACGGCCGCGGACGCGGACGCGGCGCTTAGCCCCAAGTCAATGAGCGCTGACATTCGGCGAATGACGTTGAGATCGCCCTCGTCATATAGCCGGCGGCCGTTGCCGCCGCGCGCTGGCGCGGGTACCCCATAGCGCCGCTCCCAAGTCCGGAGGCGATCCCCCGCAACTCCGGTGGCCAGCGCGGCGGCGCGAACCGTGTAAAGCATGAGCGGAAGGTAAATGTTGTTCGTATCTTCGTCAATTGTCTTGACAGACATCGTCACGCTGACGAATATATTGAAAGTGATCGCATGTCGGTCACAAAAATCCTCTACAGCCGCGGCGACCGAGAGCGTGGAAGCGGGTCAACGATGTTGGTCGTAATGACCGGATCCAGCGGACTGATTGGCACTGCTTTGCGCCGCGTTCTCGAAAGCGCCGGCCACGAGGTGGCAAGCCTGCGCCGGGGGACTGCGCAGGAGGGCGGCCAATACGATATTGCGACGCGCTGGGTTGCGAGCGATGCATTGACCAGTGCTGATGCGGTCGTGCATCTCGCCGGCGCTTCCATCGGTAGCCACCGCTGGACAGCGAAGCGTCGCGCGGAGATTCGGACCAGCCGAGTGGACGCAACGCGTCTGCTGGTCGATGCGATGGCACGGCTCGAACGCAGGCCTACGGTCTTCGTGGCGGCCTCGGCGATCGGCTACTACGGCGACACGGGCGAAGGCATCCTCGACGAATCCGCCGCGCCGGGCAGCGGCTTCCTTGCGGAACTAGTGCAGGACTGGGAGGCGGAAGCTCGCCGCGCGGAGGCGCTCGGCGTGCGTGTGGTATCGCCACGCTTCGGCATCGTTCTGTCGAAGGAAGGCGGCGCCCTTCCGCAGATGGTGCTGCCGTTCCGGCTGGGGGCTGGCGGGCCGCTCGGCAGCGGCCGCCAGTGGATGTCCTGGGTCGCACTGGAGGACGCGACTGGCGCGCTCGCCATGCTGCTCCAAGACGAGTCCGCGAGCGGCCCGGTGAACCTCGTCGCGCCGGCGCCGGCCACCAACCGCGTGTTCGCGAAGACGCTGGGGAAGGTGATGCGCCGCCCGGCGCTCGCCCCGGCCCCCGCGTTCGCGCTGCGGCTGGTGCTGGGGAAGGGCCGAACCGACGAGCTACTGCTGGCCAGCCAGCGCGTGGAACCCAGGCGCCTGCGCGAACTGGGCTACACCTTCCGTCACCCGGAGCTGGAGGGCGCCCTGCGCGCGACCCTGCACCCCGATGCTGCCGTCTCGCCCGCCCCCACTCCCATCTAGTCCGCGGAGCACACCGGAATGAGCGTCCACCGCTTCGACACAACCACCGTGCTGCCGATCACGCGCAAGGAGGCGTGGCAGTTCTTCTCCGACCCGCGCAACCTCGCCGCGATCACGCCGCCGGAGATGGGCTTCCTGATCACGTGCGAGGTGCCCGAGCACGTCTACACCGGCCTGATGATCACCTACCGCGTCCGGCCGATGTTCAACATCCCGGTGACGTGGGTGACGGAGATCACAAGCGTGGTGGAGGGCGACCGCTTCGTGGACGAGCAGCGCGTCGGGCCGTACTCGATGTGGCACCACGAGCATCACTTCCGCGAGGTGCCAGGCGGCACGGAGATGCGCGACATCATCCACTACGCGGTGCCCGGCGGCCCCTTCGGTGACCTGATCAACCACTACGTCGTGGCGCGGAAGGTCGCGGAGATCTTCGCGCACCGCCGCCGCGTACTGGACGTGCGCTTCGGGTCCATGGAGGCCGCTGCGATTCGTTCGATCGCCGTTAGTCGAACCACTCCCACCACATCACGGAGCGGGCCTCTGCCCGCATTAGTCGGGTCTTCGGACCCGGGAAGGATCCCTCATGACCCGTAAATGGATGGCTGGAGTTGTCGCGGCGGTGGCCGCACTGGCGCTAGGAAGCGGCGCGATGGCAGCAGACGTGGTTCGGCCGGGCGCCACGCCGTTGATCGATCAGCAGGCAGCGACGAAGGACATCGTCGACACCGCGGTGGGCGCGGGCCAGTTCACGACGCTCGCGAAGGCGCTGCAGGCCGCGGACTTGGTGACCACGCTGAAGGGTGCCGGCCCGTTCACCGTCTTCGCCCCCACGGACGCGGCGTTCGCGAAGCTCCCGGCTGCGACGCTGGCCTCGCTGCTGGCGAACCCGGCGGAGCTGAGCAAGGTGCTGACGTACCACGTGGTCGCCGGCAAGGTGACGGCGGCGGACGTGGTGAAGCTGAGCGAGGCGACCACGGTGAACGGCGCGAAGGTCCAGATCGCGGTGCGTGACGGCAAGGTCGTGCTGAACGGCACCTCGACCGTCGCGACCGCGGACGTCATGGCCTCGAACGGCGTGATCCACGTGATCGACACGGTCATTCTGCCGCCCACCACCGCGGCGACCACGCCGCAAAGCTCCCCCGCCCCGGCGAAGACCGGGACGATGGGACCTGTCGGTACCGGCGCCGGCGCGACGTGGCTCCTGGCCGCGGCCGCCGCCCTGACGCTGCTGGGTGTGGCTCGCTTCGCCACGGCGCGAGCTCGCCGCTAGCCGCGCCCCGCATGTAGGTATGGATAGGGCCCTGGTTCCTGCCGGCCTTATCCATACCTACATGCTGGTCCGAAGATCCCCGGACGACCATGGATGAGTGTATTGAACGGTAGGCAGGCGTCTTCCGACTGCGGGCAAGCACGAATGCGAAAATCTGGCGGATCTGCATCAAGATCAGAGGCATGGCGATGAGTCGAACCGCAGTGGCAGTCATCGCGACGTTGCTGAGCATGGGCGTCCTAGACGCGATCTGGCTAACGACCATGACCTCGCGCCTGTACCGGCGCCAGCTCACCAGCCTGCTGTTGGATACACCAAGTTGGGCTCCCGCCCTTGCGTTCTATCTGCTCTACGCCGTGGGAGTCGTGGTGCTGGTGGTGCGCCCAGCGCTTGATGGCGAATGGCCGCTTGGCCGAGCGATCGCCGTGGGTGCGCTGCTCGGCCTTGTGGCGTACGGCACGTACGATCTCACGAATCAGGCCACTCTCCGAGGGTGGTCCATGGTCGTGACCGCCGTCGACATGGCGTGGGGGGCATCGCTCACAGCCGTGGTTGCCGCGATCGCGATCACGGCGGGGCGGCGCTTCAGCTAGCTAGAGCGCGACTCGTTTTACTTCCGAGTCTTCAATCCGGTGCTCCAGGGACGGCGGTTTGACCCCACAGGCGAATATGTCCGCCGTTGGGTGCCTGAACTGGCGGCAATCTCCGGTAGGGACATCCATGAGCCGTGGAAGCTAAGC
>CAMDAY010000060.1 GCA_945888895.1 Dehalococcoides mccartyi
GCGGAGGGGGAGCAAGCTCGACGTGGCGAGTGACATCGAGGCGGCAGCGTGGGGCGGCCCACCCCTGCCCCTCCCGGCGCGGGAGGGGTTCGGCGGGAGAGAAACCAAGTGTGAGGGGCGCAGCTCCTCACACTCCCGGCGGAACTCGATGTGGCCGCGTGACGTCGGTGCGAGTGATTCGCACGGCACCCCCAGAGTTCCCGCGAGGGGGAGCCGCTCCCACGCAGTCTCCTCGTGCGTCGCTGGTCAGCCTCGACGTCGCGCGCTCTGGCGCGCTACACCCGGCGGGCTTGGCGGGCGAAGTCGAGGTCGCGCGGAGGCTCGGCGTCCTCGGTGCTGATCACGATCAGGGGGACGAGCATCTCGGCGGCGCTCAGGCCGGAGTGGTGGGAGCGCTGGGCAAGATAGCGCTCGCGCCCGGGGGCCCCGGTGTAGCGCAGCACCTCGCGGCCCAGCGCGACGCAGATGAAGTCGCCGATGCGCACGCGGGTCTCGTCCGATAGGCGCTCGGGGCCGAACAGGCCTTCCAACTCGGCGTCGGCGGCGCTGATCAACAGGAACCACTCGCCGAAGCGCGCCTTGAACGCGACCTTGAACGCGTGGTGCATCCCCGGCTTCACGTGCCAGTAGAGCGTGCGCACGTCACCTGACGGCGGGCACAGGAGGTACTCCAGCAGCGGGTCGTCCGCCGTCACCTCGAGGTGGCCCGCGCCCCCGACGTCGAGGTGACCGTGATCTGCGGTGACGATGATGCGCGCTACGACGTCCCGCTCGCGGAGTGAGGCGATCAACTTGCCAATCGCGACATCGAGGTCTTCGACGCTGCGCAGCACACGGTCGTCGCGCGTGCCGAACTCATGCGCGAGCGTGTCGGGGTAGGGCGTGTACCAATACGTGTACGTCGGGCCGCTCGCCTGCACGATGCGGTCGGCAATCGCGTACGCCGCCTCGGCGTGTCGGCCGTAGCCGATGCATGCGTTGCCGCCCGCCATGTAGCGCGTGAACGGCGTGTCCACGATGTTCGACGGCATGACGAGGGCGACCTGGCGCGTCATGCGCGCCATCAGTGGGTCGCGTGGGCACACCTCGCGGAACTCGACGCCGAGGTCATCGAGCGAGACATCGTCGGTGGAGCGCTCGTTGCGGAACACGGTGACCGGCGCGTTGAGCGAGGGCAGGTGGGTCCACCAGCCGGTGATCGCGTGACTCGATGGGTACTCGCCCGTGGCGACGGTAGTGAGGGCGACGGGAGTCGTCGGTGGGAACGTGCCCTGGATGCTGCGGCGCGTATGCCGGCGCAGCCACGAGTCGCGCGGTAGCCGGTCGATGAAGTCGATGCCGAGGCCGTCCGCCAGCACGAAGATCAGGTGCTCCGAGCGTTTGAGGTGATCGGCGATCGCGCGGCTGGCGTTGCTCATCGGCACGCCCTCGACGCCGCAGGTCTTGGCGCAGGCGCGCACCACATCGATCAGCGATGTGCTGCCGGCGAATGGACGCACGAGCTCGCCCGAGTCGAAGCCGTCGATCAGCCGCTGGTGGTCGGACATCGTCCCTCGTTCAACGGTGCCCATCGGGCGCTGTTCGAGGAAGTATGGGGTGCGCGGATGCGGTTGCATACGGTGCGGTATGCGTTCCGTGTATCAAACCCGTGATTCGTGCGCGCGCCGACGGGCACGGTATAAATGCGTGCGCCGCGTGCGTGGCTAGGGGTACCGGTACTCGCGCAGTCCGCGCATCGCCCACCAGACGACGAACGTGCATCCGAGCGCGAGCAGACCGCCGAGTTGCATCGTGCGCGCCTCGCCGAGTCCGCCGAACTCGATGGCACCGAGGCTGATCCCGCCGGCGAGGAACCCGACCCACATCGTGCCGAAGTTGTTCGCCGTCGTCGCGACCAGCGAGCCGAGGCTCAACGTGCGGCCCAGCATCTGGTCCGGCGTGGTGAGCTGCATCATCGCCTGGCGCGTCGTCATGCTCACCGCGTCGAACGCGCCCATGCCGAAGATCACGACCATGCCGAGCCAGAACGACGGCACGGAGCCGAACAGGAACACGAACACGCTGAACGCCAGCGTGACGTACACGACGAGCATCCCCTTGGCGCGGTAGCGCGCGAAGAACACCACCGCTGCCGCACCGACGACCGCACCGATCGAGTTGCTGGTGGTCAGCCACGTCACCTCGGCGACCCCGCCGCCGAAGAGACCGCTCGCCAGTGCGGGCAGCAAGTCGCGGTAGAACGTGAACACGGTCATGCCAATGTCGAGGATAAACAGACCCGGCAGGATGCCGTGTCCTCGGACGTACTGGAAGCCTTCCCAGACGCGGCGCGGGACGCTGCCCGACACGGTCACGCCCACGGGCTTGCCGTCCGCCTTGATCATCGTCGGCATGAGCGCGCTGGGGATCGCGGTCAGCGCGGTGAGCACGAACACGGCGTTGAGACCCCACTGCGCGTAGACCGCAAGGAACGTAAGCGGTGCGACGATCGAGCCGATCTGCTGCGTGAAGGTGTTCGCGGTGACGGCGTGCAGCAGGTGCGTCCTCGGCACCACGACCGCAGTGAGCGCGGCGCGCGCCGGCTGGCCGAGGACGACCGATCCGCTGAGGACCGCGGTGATCATGTAAATGTGCCACGGCACCAGCGCGCCTGACATCGCGAGGACGGCGAGGACGGCGAGTGCGGCGGCGGTGATCCCCTGCGTGACCGCCATCAGGCGCTTGCGATCCATCTCATCGGCCAGCGTCCCGCCCCAGAGCAGTCCCGGGATCTGCACCGCGAGGCGCACGATACCGAGCTTGCCGAGGTCGGTGGCGTCGCGCGTCACCTCGAACAGCGCGATCGAGGTGATCAGGACGACCAACTGGTTGGTGAACATGGCCGCGACGGAGCCGAACCAGAACAGGCGGTAGTCGGGGAACGCGAACGGCGCCCAGGCGGCGACGCGGTGCGCCTGTGAGTCGGCCTCCACGCCCTCGTCCGAGGACGCTGAGTCCTCGGAGGGTGCGCTAGGCGGGGAGTTGGTCACGGAACGTCTCCACATCCAGAGCCGGGAGGTCGCACACCATGTCTTCGCAGACATAAGCGACAGCGCCTTGCGCTGTGTCGCGACCGGCCAGAACAGGGAGGCTACCACCGTTGCCCGCAGGCGCCAGCAGCGCCGTCGGCAGGAAGTGGCGCGCCATCTCGCGCTCGAACGGCGCGCGCGCGGCGGGCTCGCCGACGATCGCGACCTCGAGGTGCGGGGTGAGCGCGAGGACGAGCGCCTGCATCGTCGCGCCGAAGCCGGTAGGGGCGCGCTCGAGCTGCGTCGCGACGAGGGAGACGACCTCCGTCGACAGCGCCTCCCATTCAGGGCGGCCGAGGTAGCGGCCCAGCCACGCGGCGAGCAGTGCCATCGACCCGTTGCCGCTGGGCGTCGGGGAGTCGAAGAACGGCTTCTGGCGCAGGATCAGCTCCTCGCCGTCGCTCGGCGACTCGAAGAAGCCGCCGTCCTCGTCGTCGTGGAAGCGCTCGATCGCCGCTTCGAGCAGCTCCGCAGCCCAGTCGATGAGGTCGAGGTCGCCGGTCGCGCGGTACAGGTCGATCGCGCCGAGGCCGACGCTGGCGTAGTCGTCGAGCTGGCCGTCGATCTTCGCAACACCACCTCCATAGACGTGGCGCAGCGACGAGCCGTCCCACATCGTCCCGCGGAGGAACGCCGCGATGCCGCGTGCGGCCTCGAGGTAGCGCGGCTCGTCGAGGATGCGTGCGGCCTCGGCGAACGCGGAGAGCGCGAGGCCGTTCCATGCGGTGATGACCTTGTCGTCGCGCGACGGGTGCACGCGCGCCTCGCGCGCCACAAACATCTGCTCGCGCAGGTCGTCGACGCGCGCCGTCAGCTCGAGCAGGTCGACGCCGTTCGCCGCGGCGATCTCGTCGAGTGTGTGCGGCTGGCTGAGGACGTTGCGGCCGGTGAGGTCCGGGTGGTGCGGGTCGGTGAAGTTGCCCTCCAGCGTGACGCCGAAGACCGAGCGGAACAGCGCACCGTCGTCCGAGCCGAGGATCTCGTCGATCTCCTCGACGGTCCAGACGAAGAACTTGCCTTCGATGCCCTCGGAGTCCGCGTCTTGCGCGGCGTAGAAGCCGCCAGATGCGTCGTGCATCTCGCGCAGGAGGTAGTCGAGCGTCTCTCGCGCGATGCGCTCGAACAGCGCGTCGTTGGTGAGCTGGTACGCGTGGAGGTAGACGCGCGCGAGCTGAGCGTTGTCGTAGAGCATCTTCTCGAAGTGCGGCACCAGCCACTCGCCGTCCACCGAATAGCGCGCGAACCCGCCGCCGAGGTGGTCGTAGATGCCGCCGTGCGCCATCTGCGTTAGCGTGTGCGCGACCATGTCGAGGCCGCTCGGCTCCTGCTCGTCGCGGACGGTCGCGTGGTACCAGAGCAGGAACTCGAAGACCGTGGTCGTGGGGAACTTCGGCGCGCTACCGAAGCCGCCCGCGACCGGCTCGTACGCCGCGCGCAGGCCCTCGACGACGCTGCCCAGTACCTCGGGCGCGATCGTGCCGCCGCGCACGGCGACGCGGTCGGACGCCTCGCGGATCTGCTTTGTGATCGACGCGGCGGAGTCCAGCACCTGCTCGCGCTTGTCCTTCCACGCGTTGCGGATGTTGATCAGCAGCCGAGGGAACGCGGGGCGTCCATGCTGGTCGGTCGGCGGGAAGTACGTGCCCGCGTAGAACGGCTCGAGGTCGGGCGTCAGGAACACGGTCATCGGCCAGCCGCCCTGGCCGGTCAGCGCCTGCGTGAACGTCATGTAGACGGAGTCGACGTCCGGGCGCTCCTCGCGGTCCACCTTGATGCTGACGAAGCCCTCGTTCATCAGCGCGGCGGTTGTCTCGTCCTCGAAGGACTCGTGCGCCATCACGTGGCACCAGTGGCAGGTCGAGTAGCCGATGGAGAGCAGGATCGGCTTCTGCTCCGCGCGCGCCCTCGCGAATGCCTCCTCGCCCCAGGGGAACCAGTCCACGGGGTTCTCGGCATGCTGTCGCAGGTACGGGCTGGTCTCGTGCGCGAGCCTATTCACGGGCGGTCCGTTCGAGGTGTTCGGGGGCTCTTCGAGGAGTCAGAACGAGCGTCTACGTTACCATCGGCCCATGAGTGAGACGCCAGTCCAGACGACCGTCCGAGCCGCCACGCCGGCCGATGCCTCGACGATCGTCGCCTTCGTGCGCGGCCTCGCGGAGTTCGAGCACGAGCCGCTGGCGCAGGTCCACTTGACCGAGGCGGACGTCCTGCGCGACGGCTTCGGAGAGCGCCCCTCGTTCGAATGCCTGATCGCAGAGCAACTGTCCGAGGCTGGCGTGCGTCCCGTCGGCTTCGCGCTGTTCTTCCCGAACTACTCCACGTGGGAGGGTCGCGCCGGCCTGTACGTCGAGGACATCTTCGTCGTGGAGGACGCCCGCCGCAGCGGCGCCGGCCGCGCGCTCCTCGAGGCTCTCGCGCGCATCGCGCAGGAGCGAGGCGCCCCCCGCATCGACCTCGCCGTCCTCGACTGGAACCCCGCGCGCGCCTTCTACGAACGCCTCGGCTTCGCCCACGGCGAGACGTGGCTGCCGTACCGCCTCGACGCGGAAGGGATCGCTCGGCTGGCGGGGAACGGTTAGAGGCGCGGTGAGCATCGTCTACGCGGCCTGGCTTCTCGTGGTGTCTCTAACCCCCATCATCGTCGTGGGAGGCTTCTTTGCGGTGGGCTCTCTTGTTCATTTGCACTGGTTGGCGTTCGGTCCGCGCCGTTCGATGCCTCCGATACCTGAGCCGGAATCCTATCCCCGGCGAGGTGCCGGCATGGCATTTCAAGTGGGCCTCGCGACGTTGGCGGCACAGGACTCTGCTAGCAGTCTGTTGGACAACAAGATCTCCCAAATCAGTACCGCAGCCGGCGTTCTGATGGCATTGCTGACGGCCGTTTGGGGTGCCGGGGCATCAACAAATGTTCAGTTCGGAGAATGGGAACGTGGACTCGGCGTCGCTGCGCTCGCAGTGTTCGTGCTGGCGTTGCTGGACGGTGTCCTCGGAATGCGTCTCGATACGTTCGAGACCGCGCCCGATCTCGGTGAAGTCCGGCAAGTGTTCGGTGGTCCCTCAAGAACGACCGATGTGGAATGGGTGATCGTGTTCACCATCGAACGCACGATCGCGAGCAACACCTGGCTATCCGAACGAAAGCAAGCGGCCTATCAGGCCGTCTGGTTCCTTGTGCTAGCAGGAATCGTTCTCGTGATGCTCGCGGCGCTTGCTCGAATGCTCGGCCTATGAACCGCTAAAGGCCCTTCTTGACCCGGGTCGGAGTTAGCGGGGAAGGGGGGCGCGGCGGCGGAGGTGCGGGGCGAGATGGCTGTGAAGGCGAAGTGGTCACGAAGTGGGCCCCTTCGATGCATCGTCGCCCTTCGCCCCCACTGGCGCCCAGCGCCGGATCTCCGGCGCAGCCGCAGGTGTCGAGGTGCGCGAGGTGCGCGAGGGGCGGGTGAGGGCGGAGCGGACGCGGTCGCGGACGGCGCGGCTGAAGGGGAGCGCGGCGGCCATCAGCGGGGCCCAGATGTGGACGGGGCAGCCGGACATCGCGTCCTCCTCGACGGCTCGTGGGGCGTCGAGGCCAGCCTAGCAGAGGCGCCGCATCGAGGCACCTCGGAGGGGGGCTACGCGGAGACGGCGGCGGCGCGCTCCTCGGGCGTGCGCTCCTCGGGCGGCGGGTGGGCGCGGAACTGCCAGAGCAGCAGC
Source organism: Dehalococcoides mccartyi (assembly GCA_945888895.1). Classification (GTDB taxonomy): domain Bacteria; phylum Chloroflexota; class Dehalococcoidia; order UBA2979; family UBA2979; genus SHYQ01. Next base: position 6,762 of record CAMDAY010000060.1, read on the forward strand.
AGGTCGTAGACGATCTTGATCGCGCCGCTCACGATCAGCGGGCCACCCGAGGCGCCGAAGGTCAGCATGTATCCGGCGACCAGCGGTGCGAACGCGGAGGCGAGGCTGCGCGGGACGTTGGTCACGCTGGCGGCGGCGGCGCGTTTCTCGGGCGGGACGACGGCCATCGTGTAGGACTGGCGCGCGGGGACGTCCATCGAGGAGAGCAGCATGCGGGCGAGCAGGAACCCTACCGCCAGGGGTACGGTGGGCATGAGCGCCGCGAGGATCAGGAACACGTTCGATGGGAGGTGGGTGTAGACCATCGTGTTGATCAGCCCGATGCGGCTCGCGAGCCACGGCGAGGCGAGCTGCGACAGCGCGGCCAGCAGCCCCGACACGAAGAAGATCGCGCCTGCGGTCGCCACCGACATATCGAAGCGCTCGAACAGCCAGAGCGTGATCAGCGTCTGCACGACGAATCCGCCCCCGAACGAATCGAGGCTGAACAGCGCCGCGAGTCGCAGCACGATCCCGCGCGATTCCCTCAGCGGGGCGGCTGGCCGAGGCGGCTCGCTCCCGGTTGCGGCGTCGCCGTCGGGCTGCATCCCGGCGTACACGACGACGAGGAGCGCTGCGATCACGGCGTAGATCAGGAACGACGCGCGCTGCACCTCGACGAGCGGCCAGCCGGCGGCGTGCGCAACGGCGACCGGGATGCCGACGCCCAGCGAGCCGAGCGCCGCCGCGAACAGCCCGCCGAGGTTGTAGCGCGCGAAGAGTGAGGTGCGGTCGGTGGCGGCCGTGCCCTCGCTCAGCAGGGACTGCTCGGTGGGGAGGAACACGCTGACGTCGCCGGCGGTCGGGTTCATCGTGCCGACCACGGCGACCACGAGGAGCATCCAGAAGTTCGTCGCGAGCGCGAACCCGAGCCCCGTCGCGAGCATCAGCGCCGCGGAGGCGAACAGGAGCCGCCGGCGACCGATGCGGTGGCCGGCGAGCCCGACGAGGAGCGTGAGCAACGCCGATCCTAGGAGCGTGCCGGTGACGATCGCGCTGATCTCGAAGGGGGTGTAGCCCCGGCCGTGCAGGTAGCTGGCGAGCATCACCGAGACAAACCCGTCGCCGAAGCTTCGCAGCGCGCGGGCGGTGACCAGGCGCCGCGCGTCCGCTGTGGCGCTCGCGGGCAGCAGACGGAAGCGGGAGGGGGCGATGATTGCGATACGGGCCTCCCGTGGATCCGGAAACCCTCACCCTGCCCTCTCCCATAGATGGGCGAGGGTTCTGACGTTCTGGCCCCCTCGCCCATTTATGGGAGAGGGTTGGGGTGAGGGTCTCTGCTTCTCCGCTTTACGCCGCGACGATATCAGGCAACGATCAGCGCATGGCCTCGATCACCGACCTCCTCGCGCAGGGGCGCACGCTTTCGTTCGAGTTCTCCGCGCCCCGGGACGAGGACGGGGCGCTGCGCCTCGACCGGACGCTGGCGCGGCTGTCGGAACTCCGGCCCTCGTTCATGTCGGTGACGTACGGCGCGGGCGGGTCCACGCGTGGGCCGACGCATGACGTGGTGCAGCACATCGAGGTCGACCTCGGCGTGACGACGATGCCGCACCTCACGTGCGTCGCGCACACGCGCGATGAGATCGAGGGCATCGTGGCGCGCTACCGCGCGCTGGGGACGCAGAACATCCTCGCGCTGCACGGCGACGTGCCCCTGGACGGGCCGGACCACCCGACGGGCGACTTCACGCGCGCCATCGACCTCGTGGGGTTCATCCGCGAGCGTGCGCCGTTCGCGATCGGCGTCGCCGCGCACCCCGAGGGCCACCCGCGCGCCGAGTCGCGCGCCGCGGACCTCGAGCACCACGTGGAGAAGCTGCGCGAGGCGGACTTCGCGATGACGCAGTTCCTGTTCCGCGCTGAATACTACGAGCGGTTCGTCGAGGAGATGGCGGCGCGCGGCGTCACCACCCCCGTGGTCCCCGGCGTCATGCCGCCGACGAACGTCGAGGGCCTCGCGCGGATGTCGGCGATGAACAACACGGAGTTCCCGGCCGACCTGCGCGCGCGCCTGGAAGCCTGCGGCGACGACGCGGCGGCCCGGCGCGAGGTCGCAACGGACGTCGCGACGCGGCTGTGCGAAGAACTGCTGGCCGCCGGTGCCCCCGGCGTGCACATCTACACGCTGAACTTCTCGGAGCCCGCGCGGACGATCGCACGCAACCTCGAGGCTGCGCTGGGCCGCGTCGAAAACTAGGACGCGGGCGTCGGTGCGTCCGATGCCGGAGCAGCCTTGGCGCGGTCATAGTTGAGGTTCGGGGCGAGCCAGCGCTCGGCCTCCTCGAGGGCCCAGCCCTTCCGGGCGGCGTAGTCCTCGACCTGGTCGCGCTCGATGCGACCGACGCCGAAGTAGCGCGCCTGCGGGTGGCTGAAGTAGTAGCCACTGACGGCGGCGCCCGGCGTCATCGCGAACGACTCGGTGAGCTCGATGCCCGCGTTCGCCTCCGCGTCGAGGAGGTCGAAGAGCGTGCGCTTTTCGGTGTGGTCAGGGCAGGCGGGGTAGCCGGGGGCAGGGCGGATGCCGCGGTATCGCTCCGCGATCAGCGCATCGTTCTCCAGCGCCTCGTCAGGGGCGTAGCCCCAGAACTCGCGGCGTACGCGCTGGTGGATGCGCTCGGCGAACGCCTCTGCCAGGCGGTCCGCGAGCGACTTCACCATGATCGAGGAGTAGTCGTCGTGGTCCGCCTCGAAGGCCGCGACGCGATCCTCGACGCCGATGCCCGCGGTGACGGCGAAGCCGCCGAGCCAGTCCCGCACGCCGCTGTCGCGGGGGGCGATGTAGTCGGACAGCGCGTAGTTTTCCGCGCGGCCACGGCTCCGGCCGGTCTGTTGGCGCAGCGTATGGACGACCGTGCGCACCTCGTGTCGCTCGTCGTCGGCGTAGACCTCGATGTCGTCGCCCACGCTGTTCGCCGGCCACAGGCCGATGACGCCGCGCGCGCGCACCCAGCGCTCGTCGATCATCTTGCGCAACATCCGCTGGGCGTCCTCGAACACCCCGCGCGCGGACTCACCGACCACCGCATCGTCGAGGATCTTCGGGTACGTGCCCTGCAGCTCCCACGTCTGGAAGAAGGGCGTCCAGTCGATGTACTCGACGAGCTCCTCGAGGGGATAGTCCTCGAACACCGTGATCCCGGGCGCGATCGGCCGAGGCGGCACGTAGCCCTCGGTCCACACGATCGGAGCGGGGTGCGCGCGTGCCTCGACGATTGGGTAGCGGTCAGCGGCGTCGTTACGGCTCTGGTGCGCGATGCGGATGCGGTCGTACTCGGCGCGCGTCTCTTCGACGAAGCCGTCGTGCTGCGTCTCGGAGAGCAGTTGCGACACGACGCCGACGGCGCGCGAGGCGTCCTGCACATAGATGACAGGCCCGCTGTAGTTCGGTGCGATCTTCACGGCGGTGTGCGCGCGGCTCGTCGTCGCGCCGCCGATCAGCAGCGGCGTCGTGAACCCCTGCCGCTCGATCTCTGACGCGAAGTACGCCATCTCCTCGAGGCTCGGCGTGATCAGGCCCGACAGCCCGATGACGTCCGCGTGCTCCTCGAGGGCGGTCGCGATGATCCGCGCGGCGGGCACCATTACGCCGAGGTCGATCACCTCGTAGTTGTTGCACTGGAGCACGACGCCGACGATGTTCTTGCCGATGTCGTG
>CAMDAY010000061.1 GCA_945888895.1 Dehalococcoides mccartyi
GCAACAGGAACTGCAGCGTGTCGTCAGGCAGATTCTGCACCGCGTGCTGGCGCGCTTCCGGGTGCACCTCGTCGCGCAGTCCGGAGTCGTTCAGGAGCGCCATCGACGACAGCCGGAACTCACCTGGCGGCGCGACGAGGCGCGAGCACCAGTTGCCGAACGCATCGCGGTAGGTCGTGATGGGCACGACCGGGTCGCTGACCATGTGGTCGGGCACGATGATGTCCGCCGAGCGCTCGGAGTGGACGTTCAGGACGAACAGCATCGGGGTCGGCTGGGTGCACTGGTACCGGAAGTCGTAGCCGACCTGGAGTTTCACGGGAGACCTTCGTTCAGTAGGCGCGGGGGCGGCTAGCCTCGGGCGCGGACCGACGCTTCCCATGCGAGACGCGCCGTCTCCATGATCGCGGCGAGCCGAGCCAGCTCGGCCGTCGCCTCCTCGGTGATGGGGAGTGCGGCCTTCGAGCCGGACGAGATCACGGGGTAGTACAGGTCGTAGCACGCGCGGTGCATCGTCTTCGCGACTTCGTAGGCCATGCGCTGCTCGCGCCGTTCGCTCGTCATGCCGAATCCCGTCTGCCCGAGGTGTTCAGGATAGCCTCGAAGCCATGTATCGCACGGCAACGGCGAGGCGGCCGATCGATTCAGCGCCGCACGTTCTGTGCGATCCATCCGGCGAAGGTGAAGTCCGCGGGCAGCGGCATCGGCAACAGTCCGATGCGCCCCCGGTCCTTTGGGTGCGCCGCGCAGGGCGTCGCACAGCGTGTGCGCAACTCAGGGGAGTCGATCTCCCACTGGCAACCGCACTCAAGTTTCTCAATCGTGGTTTCGGTCGGCAACGGTCGGGCTCCTCGTCGCCCTCGCATCGTGACCGCATGGCTGCGGCATCGCGAGGAGGGCCGTCTGTCGACGGTGCGCAGCCCGCCGGTCACCTGCCGGGAGCGCACCGTCGAGGTGGGCTGGACCGCTAGTAGCGGCCGCCGCCACCGCCGCCGCCGCGACCACCACGGTCGCCGCCGCCGCCGCCGTAGCCACCACCACCACCGCCGCCGCCGTAGCCGCCGCCACCGCCGCCGTAGCCACCACCACCGCCGCCGCCGCCGCTGCGCTGCTCACGAGGCTGAGCCTCGTTCACGCGGAGCGAGCGACCACCAAGGTCCTTGCCGTCGAGGGCCTGAATGGCCTTCTTGGCGTCCTCATCGGCCATCTCGACGAAGCCGAAGCCGCGGACGCGGCCCGTCTCGCGATCGGTCGGGAGGGCACACGAGACAACGGTGCCGAACTGTGAGAACAGCTCGGACACATCGCGCTCGGTCGAATCAAAAGAGAGGTTTCCAACGTAAATTCGCTGAGTCAACGTCCAACACTTCCAGCCGGAGGAACAGATACCGGCGTCTTCATCCCGACCCAATTGGGTCGGATGCTTCATACGCTCAGGTACCGCGGGAGGAACGTGCAGGTGAGGGACGTAACGCGAGAGGAAGAACTGAGTACCGCTACACCATAACACGCTTTGGAGCGTATCGACGGAACGGCGGCGCAAGCGCGCCAGGTCGACAGGGTCTTGTGATGTTCGCCGTTCAACCGTGGGGCGGCCCACCCCTTCCCCCGCCCGGCGCGGGGCGGGGAGGGGAGGGGGATGACGGCCAGCGGGCTTCGCGCTTTGAGGAACCCGATCAAGCTCGCCGATGGAGACCGAATCACTCGCGCCGACGCTGCGCGGCCACATCGAGTTCCGCCGGGAGTGTGAGGAGCTGCGCCCCTCGCGGTTGGTTCTTCGTCTCAGAACCCCTGCCGCGCCGGGAGGGGCAGGGGTGGGCCGCCCCACGGTTGAACGGCGGCAGTCGTCGCCCAGACAGCCGCCGGACTCCGCTCTACCGCTGCGAACGCAGGTCGTCCACGTGCTGCACGAGGAGATAGCGCTGCAGGCCGCGCCGGCCGCGCTCCATCACATAGTCGTGGTTCCACGTGAAGACGAGGCGCGCGATCGGTGCGGCCAGGTTCATCCACCACCGCGTCGTCTTCACGTTCCATTCGTAGCGGACACTCGTGGTGTCCCCCACCGCCTCGAACGTCCACAGCCCTGTGCCTTCGAGCTCGCCGGTCGCAGCGCCCTCCAGCAGGCGGGGCACCTCGATGCGCGTCGCGCGCACGTCGAACACGAGGCTGTACGGGAGCCAGCCGCGGAACGTGTAGCGGCAGATCGTGCCGATCCCGCCCTCGTCACCCGCCGCGAGGACCTCAACCTTGCGGACGCTGGACCACCAGAGCGGCCAGTCGGGCGCGTCGACAATCGTCGTAAAGACACGGTCAATCGGGGCGTTGATGCGCCACACCGTCAGGAATCGATAATCGGCCATGCATCCAGTCTAGGCCGCAGCCACCTCGATGCGCGCGGGGTTGCCGTCGAGCACTACGAGCGCCCGCGCTGCATCGACTTCTCGAGACCCTCCGACAGTGCGATGCCCGCGTCGTCGTACGCCTTGCGGATCGCCGGACCCTGCGGCCCGAAGATGCCGTCTCGGTGGCTGGACACCCACTCGTTGCTGCTGCGGATCGGCTCGAGCTGGCCCTGGAAGTGCGGCATCACGTAGTGCGCCCACATCTCGAACGAGCGGCGGGTCTGCTCCGGCGAAGCCCATTCGTGCGCCAGCGCGAGGAAGCCACCGAAGCCCTCGGTCACTTCGAGGAGATGCTCGATCGCGGCGATCGCATCGTCCGGCGTGCCGACGATCGCGCCACCGCGCTCCATCATCGTCTCCACACCCTCCTGCCCCGGCTTCGTCTCGCGGCCCAGCGTGTTGCCGTAGTAGTCGACGTTGTAGGCGAGCGCGCCCTCGCGCACCTCGGCGACCGCCTGCTCCTTCGACTCCGCGAGGTGCATCGGGATGACGATGCGCCACTGGTCGCGCGTCACGGTCTGACCGTGCTCGGCGGCGGATTCCTCGGCCCATTGCCACGCCTGCGGGAGCGAGATGATGCCGCCTGGCTGGAACGAGCCCATGGAGAGCAATCCCGCGCCGTACTGCCCGGCGGCCAGCGGCCCGGCCGGCGAGAACATGTGCGCAACGGATACCGGAAGGTGTGGCCTCGTGTAGGACGCCATCTGGAGGCGCGCGTCGCGGAGCGTGAACCACTCCGTCTCCATGTTCACCGGCGCCTCGGCGCGCAACAGCTGCATGATCGCGTCGAGCGCCTCGGCCATCCGCTGCCGCTGCGTCGCCGCCTCGATGCCGAGCATGTGGGCGTCCGAGGTCAGCGCCCCGGGGCCGACCCCGAGCATCGCGCGTCCGCGCGTCATGTGGTCCAACTGCACCATCCGGTCCGCGACGATCAGCGGGTGGTGGTACGGCAGACTGGTCACGCCGGTGCCGAGGCGAATCGTGCGCGTCGTCTTCGCGACCGCAGCGATGATCAGCGCCGGGTCGGCAATGAGCTCCCACCCCGCGCTGTGGTGCTCGCCGATCCACGCCTCGTCGAACCCTAGCGCGTCGAGGTGCTCGATCAGCGCGATGTCACGGTCGATCGCCAGCGTCGGGTTTTGCCCGGTGCGATGGAACGGGGCCAGGAAGATGCCAAAGGACATGCGGTCAGGTCGGTAGGTCATAGCTGGGCTCCCTCGCGCGTCGCGGATGCGCCGGGCCCCCGCCCGACCGGGCGACTATAGCGCGCTGCCGATGTGCGTAACGTTCCCGGACGCGACAGCAGCACCGCCGGGGTGCCGCTATCGCGTCTGCTGCGAGTGACCTGGCGCTAGCGCTCGGCGCGAGCCCTGACGACCTGGCGGGCCGAGACCCCGAGCCCAATCGTCCCCACCGCGAGGAGACCAACGAGCCACAACGACGGGCCGGCAGCGGGCGCGAGGAGCCCCGCGTTCCCGGTCGGCGCCGGCCTCGGAACGATCGGCGTCGGCACTCCGATGGCCGGCAACGTGGGCGGAGTCACGGAGGTGACGGGCGTTGCCACGGCGACCGGCGGAGTCACGGAGGCGACGGGCGTTGCCACGGCGACCGGCGGGGCCGCGGTCGGCAGCGGTGTCGCGACCACGGCCGGAACGGGCGTCGGCGTCGGGGGCGTCGCCATCACGACGTTCGTAACCGACGCGCTGCAGATCACGAGCGAGCCGCCGCCGTTGCCCGACCCGTTGCACTGGTCGATGTTCACGGGAAGCGTCGAGGTCATCGTCGATCCGGTGGCGCCAGTGCAGGTGAACCCGACGCTGGTTCCACCATTACCCGAGCCATTGCACTGACCGATGGTCGCGGCGGTGACGGAGGTAACGCCCGGGGTGTTGACCGGCGTGCATGTGCCAGGCGCACCGGTCCCGGTGATCACCGATCCGATGCACGCATAGTTCGTCGCACTGACAATGGGCCCCGCGGGGGCGCCGGAGAAGTTGTTGGTCACGGTCGCGGAGCAGCGGACTGTACCGCCACCTCCATTCGCTGACCCATTGCACTGCTGCACGAGCACGACGGGCTCGGTCGAGGTGAGCGTCGTCGTCGTGCAGGTCAGTGTGCTCACCGGCCCGGAGGCGCCGACGCACCGCGTGATGACCACCGTAGACGGAGCAACGTTGCTGATCGTGCCGGTCGAGGTCACGTAGTTAACGACCGTGACGGTGCACGCCACTTGTGTCCCGCCGCCGTTCTGTTCGCCGTTGCACTGGGTGGCGGGTGCGGCGCTGACTGAGCTCGATACGCCGGTCAGCAGGCTGAAGGCGACGAGGGCCGTCCCCAGCGCCGCCGCCATGGACCAGGTCCGCCACCAGCGCGGTTGCTCGGAAGACAGGGACAGGATCGGGCTCATGGGTTCCTCAACTTTCGCGCCAAGACTCTCATCCCAACGTCACCGCGCCGTTACGCGCGCATCAAGCCGACCCCCGCGGATGTACAACCCCCATTACACTTCCCCGGACTTGCCACAGACCGCCGGACCGATTCGTTCGCGGCATGCAGGAAGAAGGAGACTCGATATGGCTATCAGCACCGAGGAGCGCGCGAAGATCGCGGCCACGTTCACCAAGATCATGCCGACCATGTCCAAGATGCTGAAGGACTACACCGCTGAAGCCGGCGCCCCGGAGCGTTTCTGGCTCGGCGTCTTCGACGGCTCCGACGCGGGCGGCGACTGGGGCAACGACGTCGCCCCGCGCCTGATCGCGGAGCACGAGATCCGCACCGCCGAGTGGATCAACGACCACCAGGCGATCGGCGGGAAGAAGGTGCGCGCGGCGCTCCGCACCGGCATCAACACCGGCGTCCACGCCCGCTCCGGCGGCACGTTCACCGAAGACGAGGTTCCCTACCCGGGTGGCTGCATCGGCGAGGTGAACGGCAACAAGATCGTCGTCTCCACCAGCGGCCTGCGCGGCACGGAGGACGAGCCGTTCTCGCTCCTGATCATCGAGCTGCTCCAGCGCGCCCTGAACCCGGCCTAAGCAAACCCGCGCACAGGCGCGGCAACCCACAACAGAAGGAGGCCCGCCGATTGGCGGGCCTCCTTCCTTTCTCGTCAGGCGTCGGGCGGGTGGGATTGCGAACCGGCCTCGACTGCACCGCTCCCCCCGACGATGGCACACTGGAAGGGAAGATTGGGGAGGTACGGATGAGTCGACGAGCATGGCTGCGTTGGGCGAAGTTCGCGGTAGCAGCACTGCTACTCATCGTCGCATCCTGGGCTGCAACCCGCCCGCTCCTCGCCGCCACGATCGAGGACGACGGCTACGCCGGCGTCACCTCGGACCTCGCATCGTTCAACCTCCGGGTGTTCGAGGGCGGCGACGGTGTCACCTCGATCGAGCTCGGAGCGCCACCGAAGGCGTTCCCCAACTCATGCCTGACGCTCGGGAACATCGCGCTAGAGGGCGTGGTGTTCAACCGCGGCCGCCTCACGACCATCGCCTCCGACATCACCTTCAACGACCCGAGCACGGGCGAACTGCGCGTCCTGCGGATCAGCGGGCGCGTCTACCGTGACGGGATCGTCACCGGAGACATCTCGATCTCCGGCTTCGCGAACCAGGAAGGCATCACCTGCACGCCGCGCTCGTTCTCATGGATCGCGATCGCGCGAGTGACGAACGAGGTGCCGATCGCCGGGGCGAGATACCAGGGAACGATGATCGCCGGTCAGACCCTTGGTGCATTGAGCGAGAGTGGCGCGGCCTCGCTCTCGATCACCGCCGACGGCCAGTCGATGACCGGCTTCGCGCTGACCCCCACGCAGGCCTGTGCGGCGACCGACTTCGCGACTACCGTCGCCCCGCTGACGTCCGGCCTCGCATCGCTGAGGGAGGAGCGCCCCGACGCTCCCGGGATCGCCTTCGCTGAGTACCGGGTCGCGATCGCGGGACGTAGCGCCCTCGGTGCCTACGTCATCGACCGCGACAAGGCCGGCTGCGCGCCGCTGGCGGGCATTTTCATCGCGGAGCCATCGAGCACCTCGACCACCGCACCGACGGGCACCGCAGCCGCCACGCCGCCGCCTGCGGGCGCCCTCCCCGGCACCCTCGCCGCCCCGCCTGTGTTCCCTCCGACAGGTGCGCGGCTCGCGCAGGTGGTGTTCACCGGTGGCACCGTCTCGCAGCTGGACACTGCGCTGAACAACGCGAACGCCAGCGACGCATGAGCGCAGTCCGCGAACGGCACGTTCTTTCTGTACATCGTGGGCGCCCCGGCGTTCGTGAACGTCCCGTTCCGCGAGGCGTTCCCGTCGGGGTTCACCACCACGACCGCCCTCACCGTGACGGGGCGCTAACTCCGGGACCGACGCCGATACCCGCAGCGCCACTGACATTCCAAGCCCCCAGGGAGGGCTTCTTGTCACGCCCGTTAATGAGATATAGTATCGCCTTCTTGAGACTACATATCATCGGATGGAGGTTCGTTATGTCCCAATCGTTCCTGAGTCCCTTCGGGTTCCTCGTTCTCGCCGCCGCGACAGCGCTGGGCGTGGCCTGCTCCGACAACGAACAGCCCGCCCGCCCCGATGTGGTCGCGACCACATCGATCGTCACCGCGCTCACGAAGGCGGTCGCGGGAAACGAGGTGACCATCGGCACGATCGTCGGTCCGGGCATCGACCCGCATGAGTACGAAGCCTCCGCGGATGACGCCGCACGCATCGGGGCCGCGCGCCTCGTGCTGCGCAACGGCATCGGCCTCGACGCGTCGCTCGACAAGGTGATCGCGAGCAGCGGCCAGAAGGTCGTCGTGACGGTCACGGACGGCATACAGTTGCGCCGCGGCGAAAGCGAAGATGGTCACCCCGAGGATGACCCGCACGTCTGGCACAACCCGATGAACGCGAAGATCATGGTGGCCGCGATCGTAACGGCGCTGAGCTCTGCTTTCCCGGACAAGGCCTCGGCGTTCGCGAAGAACGCTGCCGACTACGGTGCCAAGCTCGACACTACCGACGCTGAGATCAAACGGCTGATCGAGGGCGTCCCCACCGCGAACCGGAAGATGGTCACGAACCACGACGCCTTCGGCTACTTCATCGAACGCTACGGACTGACGTACGTCGGCGCGGTGATCCCCAGCGTCAGCACCGCGGGCGAGGCTTCGGCGAAGGAGCTCGCGGAGTTGCAGGTGACGATCAAGCGCGAAGGCGTCAAGGCGATCTTCGCGGAGAGCTCGGTGGAGCCGAAGGTGGCACGAGAGATCGCGAAGGACACGAAGATCGCCATCGTTGACGACCTGTACGGCGACTCGCTCGGCAAGCCCCGCTCCGGTGCGGACACCGTGGACGGCATGCTGCTGAGCAACGCACGCAAGATCGCGAATGCGCTGAAATGACGGGGCCGGCCTCGTCGAACGCTGGCAGCCTCCTCGTGCGTGATCTCGAGGTTGGCTACGGGGCGGGCTTCGCGCTGCCTGCGATGACGTTCGAGGTGGCCCGGGGCGAGGTTGTCGGGATCATCGGGCCGAACGGCAGCGGGAAGAGCACGCTGCTCAAGGGCATCGCGCGCGTGCTGCCGCTCTCCGGTGGCCAGGTGCTCATCGGCGGCCAGGACATCGGACGGATCGCGGGGCGCGTCGCGTACGTGCCGCAGCGTGAGGACGTGAACTGGGACTTCCCGGCAACGGCACTGGATGTGGTGCTCATGGGGCGCTACCGCCGCACCGGCTGGTTCCGCCGCCCGGATCGCGCCAGCCGCGCGCTAGCGCACGAGGCCCTCGGTCGGCTGGGGCTGGACGGCATGGGCGATCGCCACATCAGCCAGTTCTCCGGGGGACAACAGCAACGCATCTTCCTCGCGCGCGCCCTCGTGCAGGAGCCGCTGGTGTTGCTCCTCGACGAGCCCTTCACCGGGATCGACGCCGCAAACCGCACGCTCTTGCACGAGCTCATCGCCGAGCTGGCGCGCACTGGCGTGATCGTCCTGATGGCGACGCACGACCTCGACGAGGTGAGCTCGATCTGCTCGTCGGTGTGCTGCCTGAATCACCGGCTGGTTGCCTTCGGTCCAACCGCGACCACGTACACGCCGGAGACGATCCGCGCCACCTTCGGCGGGCAGATCGCGGTGTTCTCATGATCGAGTTGCTCGCCGAGCCGTGGCAGTACGGCTTCTTCCAGCGTGCGATGCTCCAGGTATCGATCGTCGGTGTGCTCTGCGGCCTGATCGGCTGCTTCGTCGTGCTGCGCGGGCTGGCGTTCATTGGCGACGCGCTGGCCCATGCGGTGTTCCCGGGCGTCGTGCTGTCCTACCTCGCGGGCCGCAGCATCCTCATCGGCGCGTTCATCTTCGGCGGCATCGCAGCGCTCGCCATCGGCCTCCTCTCGAGGAGCAAGCGCGTCAGCGAAGACTCGGCGATCGGGGTGATCTTCGCTGCGTTCTTCGCCTTCGGCGTCGTGCTGATCAGCCGGCAGACCACGATCCGTCGTGACCTCGGCTCGCTGCTGTTCGGGAGCGTGGTGGGCGTCTCGAACGAGGATGTCATCGCGACGCTGATCATCGGCGGCATCGTGGTCTTCGTGCTGTTCCTGTTCCTCAAGGAGTTCACTCTGATCGCATTCGACGCGACACTGGCCACGTCGCTCGGCTACCCGGTGTTCCGGCTCGACCTGGCTCTGCTGATGCTGGTCTCTGCGACGATCGTGGTCAGTCTTCAGACGGTGGGAAACATCCTGATCCTTGCGCTGATCGTCACACCGCCCGCCACCGCGCGGCTGCTGACCGACCGACTGGATCGAATGCTCGCGTTGAGCACCGCGATCGCACTGGGCAGCGGCGTCACGGGGCTGTATCTGTCGTACTACGCGCGGTCAGCCGCCGGCGGCACGATCGTGCTCACAGCGACGGCGTGCTTCCTGCTCGCCCTCGTCTTCGCGCCGGACCACGGACTGCTCGCCTCGCGACTGCGCGGGCGTCACCACGTCCACCACTACCACCCGGCGAGCGAACCGCCCGACGCGACGCAAAACCACGACGCGTAGCCTGGGGGCTACGCTACCCGCTCGATGTCTTCTAGTTCCGCACGAACTCGCGCGAGCCGCGGGTGATCAGGTCGCGCGACACCGGGGGCGCCGGGACAACCTCTGCGGCCACGAAGATCGCCTGCTCGCCGTCGACCTGCGACTGGAACCGGTAGCCGTACTGGCGCACGGTCTGCACGAACTTCGGGTTCGCCGGGTCATCCTCGATGCGCTGGCGGAGCCAGTGGACATGGACGTCCAGCGTGCGCGTCTGACCCTCGTACGAGTAGCCCCACACCGCGTCCAGCACCTCGTGTCGTGAGCACACGCGGTTCTGGTTCCGCGCGAGGAAACGGAGGACCTCGAACACCTTCGGCGGCAGTGTGATCAACTCCCCGCGCTTGCGCACCTCGTGCCGCGTCTCGTCGATGACGAGCGCGTAGCGATCGAGGTCTTGAGGCGTGGCGATCGGTACGGGCGCGGAGCGGCGCATCACGGCCGCGATGCGCGCGAGGAGCTGACGCATGGAGAACGGCTTGGTGACGTAGTCGTCCGCGCCCAGCTCCAGCGCCATGACTTGGTCCGCGTCCGCGTCGCGCGCGCTGAGCACGACCACGGGAACCTCCGACTCGCGTCGCAGCACACGCAGGACGTCGATACCGGACATGCTTGGCAACATCAGGTCGAGGACGAGCAGGTCGAATGGAGTCTCGCGCGCGAGCTTCAGTGCCTCGGCGCCGTCGTGGGCAACGGTGACTTCGTGTCCGGCCTTCTTCAGCTGGTAGCTAACAACTTCTGCGATCGCGGGGTCGTCTTCGACGACCATGGTGAGCGGCAACGGCGCCCTCCAAGGGTTTGATACGTGTTTCTCACTGGAGTATCCGCGTCGCGTGTAAGCGTGCCGT
>CAMDAY010000062.1 GCA_945888895.1 Dehalococcoides mccartyi
CCCCTCCCGGCGCGGGAGGGGTTCAGAGAAGAAGAACCAAGTGTGAGGGGCGCAGCTCCTCACACTCCCGGCGGAAGTCGACGTGGCCGCGTGAGGTCGGTGCGAGTGATTCGGGCCGTCTGCACGGTGAGGTGTTGCTGCGAGGCGCGAAGCACGTTCGATCCGATCGGGGAGCCCGAGGGGCGAAGCCCCTCGCCATTCATCCCCCCTTCCCGCGCCGGGAAGGGGGCAGGGGGATGGGCCGCCCTACGCAATCTCCTCGACGCCCTCGCCTCACTCGAGACCACGAAGCGCACCCACTTGCCGATGCGGGCACACATTCGCTAGGATGAAGCCCAGCACCGCGTTCGCGGCTTGCTCCTCTTACCGCCCCTCGTGATTCCTCAACGCGCCGGGGCGGTGCGTTCAGAGTGCATCTTCAGGCTGCATTTCAAGACCAGGCACATCTATGACCAGTTCTCCGCGTGGACGCGAGCTTGCGTCCTCTGATGCCGCGAATCGACCGCGAGGTCGTCGCCCCGGTGGTAGCAGTGGTGGTGGTCGAGGCCGTCCTCGTACCGGTGGTGGTGGTGGTGGCGGCAACGGCCGCGCCCCTCAGGCTGACGTCTCGCTGGAGTCGATGCCGGACATCGACCCCAGCGTCCCCGTCCTGAACATCTCCGAACTCGAGGACCGCTCACGCGACGACCTCATCGACCTCGCCGAGGAAGAGTTCGAGATTGAGAACGCCGCAGGGTATGCGAAGAACGAGCTGATCTTCCGCATCCTAGAGGCCCAGGCCGAGCGCAACGGCACCATCTTCTCCGGCGGTGTCCTCAACATCGTCGACGACGGCTTCGGCTTCATGCGCGGTGAGCGCCTGCTGCCCGGCCCGAACGATGTCTACGTCTCGCAGTCCCAGATCCGGCGCTTCGGCCTCCGCTCCGGCGACTACGTCACCGGGCAGGTGCGCCAGCCCAAGACCTCCGAGAAGTACTACGGCCTGCTCCGCGTCGACGCTGTCAACGGCATCGATCCCGAGGAGGCCAAGCGCCGCCCGGACTTCGACAGCCTGACGCCGATCTTCCCGAACAAGCGTCTCCAGCTGGAGACCGCGCAGCACGAGGTCGGCCAGCGCATGGTCGACTTGTTCTCGCCGATCGGTGGCGGCCAGCGCGGCCTCATCGTCTCCCCGCCGAAGGCCGGCAAGACGATGCTGCTGAAGTCGATCGCCCACGGCATCGTGCAGAACCACCCGGAGGCGCACCTGATGGTGCTGCTGATCGGTGAGCGCCCCGAGGAAGTCACCGACATGCGTCGCTCCGTGCGCGGCGAGGTCATCGCCAGCACCTTCGACGAGCCGGTGGAGGACCACACCCGCGTTGCCGAGGCCGCACTCGAGCGCGCCAAGCGGCTCGTCGAGGGCGGCACGGACGTCGTGATCCTGATGGACTCCATCACGCGACTGGCCCGCGCCTACAACACCAACATGCCGACCAGTGGTCGCACGCTCTCCGGTGGTATGGACCCGATCGCCCTCTACCCGCCCAAGCGCTTCTTCGGCGCCGCGCGGAACTTCGAGGAGGGTGGCAGCCTCACGATCATCGCGACCTGCCTCGTCGAGACGGGCTCGCGCATGGATGATGTGATCTTCGAGGAGTTCAAGGGCACCGGGAACATGGAGCTTCGGCTCACCCGCCGCCTGGCGGAGAAGCGCGTCTTCCCCGCCATCGATGTCCTCGGATCGTCCACCCGCCGCGAAGACCTGCTCTTCGACGCGGACGAGTTGCGCCAGGTCTGGCTGCTCCGCCGCATGGCCTCCATGCTGGAGGAGGACTCCTCGGACGCCGCGGAGCGCATCATCGACCGCCTGTCGAAGACGGCCACGAACACGGAGTTCCTGGGCACGCTTAAGACGGACGTCATCTAGCAGGCATGGCGGAGGTATCCGGCAACCGCGCTCATCGGCGGCGCAGTAGCTTCCTCGATGTCACCGGAATGACATGGCACGTACGAATGCAGTGGACGCCGCAAGGCGTCCACTGTTGCGTTTTGCGATGGGCAAAAGTTTGTGCAGATTCGCACAGATGTGCGTGGCGGGGGTTGCAAACCCCTCCAGACAAGGTGGTAGGGTATCCAAGTCGGGTTGGTTGTGAGAACGCGCACAATCGCGCGCTCATGGCGAGGGTCAGCCAATCAGCCGGGCGCGCGCGTGGTTCCCAGCCAACCGCGCCTCTGGAACAGAGCAGTGCTCGTCAGATCGGACGAGCCGGGAAAGAGCGCGACGTCTTCGAGTCATCGAAGGCACCGCGTCGTTACGGAGCCGCTCATCCAGGGAACGATCACCCCCGCGCACGGGCCGCGCCGTAGTCGCCGCCTGCTTCGCGCGAGGATCCACCCCACGGTTCTCGACACGCGCGCAGCACTGCGACGCCCGCTGGCGCAGTTCGGCTTCGTCGCCGCGATCTTTGTCTCCGTCCTCGGCCTCGGCTTCTTCCCGGTGAAGGTGACCACGGTCGCCGCGACGCCGAGTCTGCAGGCGAGCCGCCTGTCCCTTCCGGGACTCGCGGCCGTCGCGTCACCTGCAACCTCGGACGCGCTCGTCTCGCGCGCCGTCCCGCTGACACTGGTCGCACCGAGCTCGGCCACCGGCGGCGACGCGATGGTGCGCCCGCTTGAGGCGATCCCGCGCGGCGGCCAGCCCGCATCCACGTCCGGCAGCGATGGCGTGGTGCGCGCCGCCTCCGCGCAGAACGACCGCGTGCCGGTCTTCTTCGAATACAAGGTGCAGCAAGGCGACACGCTCTCGGGTGTCGCCTCGCGCTTCGGCATCCGATCCTCGTACGTCACCTGGAACAACGCCGACGTCACGAACGCTAACGCGCTGACCGTTGGCCAGACACTCCAGGTCCCGAGCGTCGAGGGCATCATCCACTCGGTCCGCCTCGGCGAGTCGGTGTCCGAGATCGCGCAGCGGTACGACTCCAACGCACAGGACATCATCGAGTTCCGTGCGAACGGCCTGCAGGGCGACCCGAACCGGCTCCGCGAGGGTTCGCAGATCCTGGTCCCCGGCGGCCGCAAGGTGGAGATCGCCGCGGCCATCACGCCGCCGCGCCAGCCCGCCGCCTCCGTCGCCACCGCCGTCACCTCGACCGTCGTCCCGAACAGCGTGTGGGCGTGGCCCGTCCGAGGCCTGCTGACCTCGTCGTTCGGCCCGTCGCACCCGCTCGGCATCGACGTCGCGATCCCGATCGGCACGCCGATCGTCGCGGCGAGCGCGGGCACGGTGTCGTTCGTCGGCGGTAACCCCTGCTGCTCGTACGGCTACCACATCATCGTCGACAACGGCGCCGGATACGAAACGCTGTACGCCCACCTCTCCGGCTTCTCCGTGAAGAAGGGCGACAAGGTGGCTGCCGGTCAGCGCATCGGCACCAGCGGCAACTCCGGCGCCTCCACCGGCCCGCACCTCCACTTCGAGCTCCATCGAGGTGGCCGCGTCCAGGATCCGATGCAGTACCTCCCGTAGTCCTCGACGAGGACACGTGTACGAGAAGAGCCGCCCGATGGGCGGCTCTTCTGTTTGTGGTGCAGGCGGAGGGGGCCATGGTCGCGACACGCGTTCGGGGTTCACCGTCTAGATGTGTTTCCGTAGCCGCTCCGGGGACGTTCGAATTCTCGCCGTCCTAGCGCAGGTGGCCGTCGTCGGGCCGCTGAGGGCTACGCGCGCGACTCGAGGGTCACGAGGCGGCGCTCCTCGCTGGTGGCGCGGCGCGCGATGGTGAAGCGTGACACGGGCGCCTCGGGTGTCAGGGAGAGCGCGGCGGCGAATGCCTTCAGCTGCTCGCCGTCGCCGGCGGGGTCGTAGCCGACCGGGATCGTGATCGTCGGCTCCAGCGCGCGGATCGCCTTCGCAGCCTCCACCGGCGTGAGGCCATCCTCGAGGCCGATCGGGATGATCACGATGTCGACGGTGGAGAGCAGGTCGAGTTGCTCCTTGGTCGGCTGCGTCCCCAGTCCCCCGAGGTGCGCGACGCGCAGATCCTCCGCCTCGAAGTGCCAGATCACGCTGCGCAGCGACTCCGGGTCAGCGCCCTCCACGGGGCGCAAGCTCGCGCGCGCGGACTCGATGAGCACCCCGCGGATCTCGTACTCGCCGGGCCCGTCGAGCACCATCGGCGCACCGTCCGTGGGAGCGACATCGGCGATGCCGTTTCGCATCGCGTCCTGGTGGCTGATGGTGATGATGTGCGCGTCCGGCCGTCCCATCGTGCCGCCGACGGACTTGTTGTAGGGATCCATCACCACGGCCGCGGCGCGGGTGCGAATGCGCGTGGCAGCGTGCCCCATCCAGGTGATGTCCATACGGCCTCCAGGGAATGATCCGGTGCTCTGATCCTACCGGGGCCCGTCTCCCCCGGCTAGCGCACGAGCGGGAATAGCACGCGACGAACCTCGAGCACTGGCGCGACAGCAAGGGGGCGGTGGTTCACAATCTCCTGAAATCCGCAGGAGGATACGTGACGCTCAACCGCACACTCCGCCAGCTCCGCAACGCGCGCGACCGTCGCGATCCGGAGATCTACGACTACACGCTGGAAGGCGACGAAGGTCCGCCCGAGGGCGTCCGGTACATGACGCTTGCCGAGGCGCAGTCGCTGGAGTGCAACCTCTGCGGCCAGTGCTGCGGATCGGAGGAGGCCGACCTCGTCGGCTACCCGCTCCGCCAGTACACCTTCGGCGGCATCGCTCCGCACCAGTGGCGTGCGCTGAACGGCGGACAGCCGCTGATCATCCCGCTCACCACCGCCGGAGTGGCGAGGACGTGGCGACCCGCCGATGCGGACGACGACCGCCCGCCGGCATTCCGGTGCGAGGCACTCAGTCACCATCCGGACGGGACCACGCGCTGCGGGCTCTGGCAGTCTCGACGGCCTCCGCCCTGCGATGCGTTCCCGGTGAAGACGAATTACTACCCGCGCGACCTGGAGCGTGGCGCGTACATCCTGCTGAACACGCAGTACCAGCGGCTCTGCACCTGGGTCGACACGCTGGTGTGCCCGGAGGACTCCGTGATCCTCAAGTGGCGTAGCAAGGATGGCACGTTGCGTCGTCGGCTCACCGACGCGCAGCGCACCTACGCCGCACGCGTGTTCCGCGAGGCGTACCGCGACGTGTTCTCGAAGGAGGGCCCGCTGCCGATGCGCGAGTGGCGGAAGGTGCGCGTCGAGGAAGCCGCCTGGCGCTAGGGACTACGCCCGGGCGGCGAGGATGCCGGTCGGTAGGCCGGCGCGGGAGGCGCGGATGCCCGCCCACTCGACGACCATCGCGCTCCACGACAGGCCGCCGCCGAACGCCGCGAAAAGGACGCGGTCGCCCGGCTTCAGGCGCCCGTCCGCCTCGGCCTCTGCGAGCGCGATCGGGATCGTGGCGCTCGAGGTGTTGCCGTAGCGGTCGACGTTCACGTAGACGCGCTCCATCGGCAGGCCGACGCGGTCGGCCATCGCTGTGATGATGCGGCGGTTCGCCTGGTGCGGCACGCACAGCGCGATGTCGTCCACGGTCAGACCCGCGTTGGTGACCGCCTCCATCGAGGTCTCGACCAGCGCATTGACGGCGTGGCGGAAGACCGAACGCCCGTCCATGACGATGCGCGCTTCTTCCCGCGCCAGGCCGAGCGCCGACGACGGGCTGGGTGCACCGGGTGTGCAGGGTCCGCTGGCCCAGAGCAGGTCGGCCTGCGATCCGTCCGAGCGCAGCAGCAGTGCGTTGATGTGCCCCGGTTCGCCCTCGACCGAGCGCTCCACGATCACCGCGCCGGCGCCGTCCCCGAAGAGCACGCAGGTGCCTCGGTCGGTCCAGTCAACGATGCGCGACATCGTCTCCGTGCCCACGACCAGCGCGCGCTGGGAGGTCCCGGCGGCGACGAACTGGACGGCCGTGCTCAGCGCTGACATGAAGCCGTTGCACGCCGCGTTCACATCGAAGGCCCCGGCGCGGCCCGCGCCCACGGCGTGCTGGATGCGCGTCGCCACCGCGGGGAACATCCCGTCCGGCGTGCAGGTCGCGGCGATCACGAGGTCGATGGTGGCGGGGTCGATCAGCGCCGACTCGATCGCCGCGAGACCCGCGCGAGTGCCGAGGGTGCTCGACGTCTCGTCCGGTCCGGCGATGCGCCGCTCGTGGATACCGGTGCGCTCCACGATCCACTCGTCGTTGGTGTCGACCATCCGTTCGAGCTCAGCGTTTGTCATCACGCGCTCGGGGACGTAGCGGCCGACGCCGGTGATGCGGGCCCCGTACCCGGTAGCCCCGTGCCCGGAAGCGGTGGGGGCCATCGGCGATCCCTTCGCGCGCGTCGGCTGGCCGAGGCTAGCCGCGCTCCTCGTCCCCCAGGAGCCGCTGGAGCTCACGGAGGGTGCGATGGTGCAGTGCCTTCACCGCACCCTCGGTGCGGGTCATGATACGGCCAATCTCCGCGTTCGATAGACCGTCGACATACTTCAGAGAGATCAGCTGCTGGCGATCCGGGGCGAGCGCGCTGATCGCCACCCGCACCCGCGCGATGCTCTCGTTCTGCTCGAGGCTCGCCTCCGGACCCGGCGTCGAGGAAGGCACCTGGAGCGCCGCGTCGAGGGCCTCGGTCGGGGGGCGCCGGCCGCGGTCGCGATACCAGTTCACCAGCAGGTTGTGGGCGATGCTCATCAGCCACGCCGGAAACCCCGCACCCCGCCCTCGGTATTGATCGAGCCCGGCGAGGGCGCGCAGGAAGGTGCGCGAGGTCAGTTCCTCGGCGTCGCTGGGGTTCGAGGTGCGGGAGAGCAGGTAGCGGTAGACGCGAGGCGCATGGGCCTCGTAGAGGTCGGCGAAGGCGCCGCGGTCCGGCAAGGGGGCGCTCGGCGCCTCACCGTCCGGGGATGCGCCGGAAGCGGGACGTGTGGCCTCGGGCGTGGCGGTCTCCCAGCGTCGGCGCGTGTGCCGCCAGTATAGGCGGCGCCCCGGCGGAGGGCGGCGCGGAGGCCGCGCCTGCAATCCGGGAGCCCCTCACCCCCACCCTCTCCCATAACTGGGCGAGGGGGCCAGAACGACGGGGCCCGAAGCGAAGGCGCACTCAGAACCCTCGCCCAGTTATGGGAGAGGGCAGGGTGAGGGCTTCCCGGCTTCCCGTCTCTTAGGTTGCGAGCGAATCTAGATTGACCCGCTGGGGGTGGTCTGCCTACAATTTGTGAAGCAGTTAGCACTCTCGGCCGAGAGTGCTAATCCGCCAGCGCAGTGCCAGAGTGGAGGTCGAAGGTGCTCACCGAGCGTCGCGCGGCAATCCTGGGCATGGTCGTGAGCGAGTACATCAATACCGCCGAGCCGGTCAGTTCGCGCGCCATCGTCGCGCGGCACCGCCTCGACCTCTCCACGGCCACCATCCGCAACGAGCTCGCTCGACTCGAGGAGGAGGGGTACATCACCCAGCCGTACACCTCGGCTGGGCGGGTGCCCTCGGATCTCGGCTACCGCACCTTCGTCGAGATGCTGATGCTGGAAGAGCCGGTCGAGGCGCAGGAGCAGCGCACGATCGAGCACCAGTTGCACCAGGTCGTCGGCGGGCTGGACGAATGGCTCAGTCTCTCCGCCACGATCCTCGCCGGGTCGGTCGGCAACGCCGCGGTCGTGACGCGCCCGCGAGCGGCCTCGAGCCGGCTGCGGCACGCCCAGTTGGTGGAGTTGAACCACGACACGGCGCTGCTGGTGGCGGTGATGGACGACGGGCGCGTGCGCCAGCGCATGCTGCCGCTCCAGATGCCGGCCTCGCAGGCCCTGCTGACCGAGCGCGCCGTGCGGCTGAACGCGCGCATCGAGGGCGCCGACGCCCGCCTCGCGCGATCCGTGGCGAGCGAGCTGGCCGACCCGGACGAGGCGGGGACGGTGCGCGCGATCGCCGATCTGATCGACGAGCAGCGCATCGCCGAGGAGACGTTCCTGGACGGGCTGAACTCCGTGCTGCGGCAGCCCGAGTTCCTCGACGCCGACCGGATGCTCGAGGCGGTCGCGACGCTCCAGACATACCGCATGCGCGGACTGCTGGAGCAGACGATGGACGCGCAGTTGGGATCGACGCAGGTCGTCATCGGCCACGAGCACGGTGATGATTCGATGCAGGAGTGGAGCATGGTGATCTCGCGCTACGGCGACGAGGACGCCATTGGCACCGTGGCGGTCATTGGGCCGACGCGGATGCCGTACCACCGGACCATCCCACGCGTGCGCTACGTCGCGCGGCTGATGAGCCACCTGCTGCACGAGGTGCGCCAGTAGGACGCGTGCCTCGGGCGTGTGGCCGATCTTCGGCCTCGGACGTTCGTATGTACCTCGTCGGTCCGCCGTTGGCGCGGCAGGCTCGACGACGATCCAGATGTTGAGGAGACCCTGATGACCGAGCAACGGAGCGACTCCGTCGCACCGGACGCTGACTCGCCCCCGGCCGACGCGCCGGAGCAGACGCAGACGCCCGAGGAGTTGATCGCCTCGCTGCGCGCGGAGGTCGAGGCGGCGCATGCTGCGCGACTGCGCGCGGCCGCCGACTACCAGAACCTCCAGCGCCGTGCGCAGGAAGAGCGCGCTGAGTTCGGCCGCTACCAGCTGACCGCGAGCGTGCTCAACTTCCTGCCGGTGCTCGATGACCTCGAGCGCGCGGTGGAGTCGGCGCACGACGACATCAAGGAACACCCCTGGGTGGAGGGCGTGAAGCTCGTCATGTCCAAGTTCCGCAGCGTCCTTGAGTCCGCGGGTGTGACGGAGATCCACCCGCTCGGCGCGCCCTTCGACCCCGCGAAGCACGAGGCCGTGGGCAGCGCGCCCGGCCCGGACGGGATCGTGGTGCGCGTGCTGAGGCGCGGCTACGTGCTGAATAACAAGGTGATCCGCGCGGCGATGGTACTGGTCGGCGATGGCGACCGATCCGCCCCGCCGCCTCCGGCCGAGTAACCCGCGCCGGCAGGCGCATGCAACGGGAACACGAACATCCCGCCTCGAACGAGGCGCCGAGACAGAGCAGAGATCGCCGCCACGCGTGACGTCAGGCGGCAAGAGAAGAAGAGGCCCCAGATGGCAAAGGTAATCGGAATCGACCTCGGCACGACGAACTCGTGCGTGGCGGTGATGGAGGGCGGCGAGCCGCGCGTGGTGCCGAACGCCGAGGGCGGCCGCACCACCCCCTCGGTCGTCGCGATCGCGAAGGACGGCGAGCGCCTCGTCGGCACGGTCGCGAAGCGGCAGGCGGTCACCAACCCGCAGAACACCGTGTACTCGGCAAAGCGCCTCATGGGCCGCAAGTTCGAGGAGGAAGAGGTGCAGCGCCTGATGCGCATCGCCGGCTTCCCGATCGTGAAGCGCGACAACGGCGACGCGGGCCTCGAGATGGGCGACCGCACCTACAGCCCGCCCGAGGTCTCCGCGATGATCCTCCAGAAGCTGAAGGCGGACGCAGAGGCGTACCTCGGCGAGCCGGTGAACGAGGCCGTGATCACGGTCCCCGCGTACTTCAACGACGCCCAGCGCCAGGCCACGCGCGACGCCGGCCGCATCGCCGGCCTCGAGGTGCTGCGCATCATCAACGAGCCGACCGCGGCGTCGCTGGCCTACGGCCTCGACTCGAAGGCCGAGGAGCTGATCGCGGTCTACGACCTCGGCGGCGGCACGTTCGACATCTCCGTGCTGGAGATCGGCGACGGCACGTTCCAGGTGAAGGCCACGAACGGCGACACGTTCCTCGGTGGCGACGACTTCGACAACCTGCTGATCGACTTCCTCGTCGCGGAGTTCAAGCGCGACCAGGGCGTCGACCTCTCGCAGGACCGCAGCGCGCTGCAGCGCCTCAAGGAGGCCGCGGAGCGCGCGAAGATCGAGTTGTCGTCCGCGCAGCAGACGGAGATCAACCTCCCGTTCATCACTGCGGACGCCTCCGGGCCGAAGCACATGGTGCTGAACCTCACCCGCTCGAAGTTCGAGCAGCTGGTCGGCGACCTCGTCGACCGCTCCATCGAGCCGGTGAAGCAGGCGCTGAAGGACGCGGGCGTGTCGCCCGGCGACATCGACGAGGTGGTCCTCGTCGGTGGCATGACGCGCATGCCGCTGGTGCAGCGCAAGGTGCAGGAGTTCTTCGGCAAGGAGCCGCACAAGGGCGTGAACCCGGACGAGGTCGTCGCGATCGGCGCGGCGGTGCAGGCGGGCGTGCTCAAGGGCGAGGTGAAGGACGTCCTGCTCCTGGACGTGACCCCGCGGACGCTGGGCATCGAGACGCTGGGCGGCGTGATGACCTCGCTG
>CAMDAY010000063.1 GCA_945888895.1 Dehalococcoides mccartyi
CCACCGTCCGCGGCAGGACATCGACGGGAGGCAGCACGACCGTGGTTCCGTTCATGAGCGCGAGCATACGGCTGTCTTACACTGCGACACATGACCGATTCGCCCTCCCTCGACGCCCTAGTCGCCGCCTTCGGCATCGCGCCGCACGAGGTGCAGGTGTTCGCCCCGGCGCATCCGCGCTTCGACGCCGCGCGCGGGCTGATCGTGCTGGCGGCACAGTTCGATGCGGCACGACCCGTGGTGCGGCAGCGGTATGCGCCGGGCACCCCGGCACGCATCGCGCGTGCGACGGGCGTCGAGACGGCGACCGTCGCCGCGCTGCCCCTCGACGCCGACGCGTGGGCGCTGCCGGCACTGGCGCCGGAGGAGGACCGCGCGTCCATCGCGGGGCTGCGCGGGGTGATGGAGCGGCTGTTCGCGCCTGACGGCTGCCCGTGGGACCGCGAGCAGACGCCGCAAACCCTGCGCCGCTACCTCCTCGAGGAGACGTACGAGTTCGTCGACGCGATCGACCGGGACGACGCGGCCGGGATGCGGGAGGAGCTGGGCGACCTGTTCGCCCACCTGTTCATGCAGACCGCGCTCGCGCAGCAGGCCGGTCGCTTCACCGCCGAGGAGGTCGCCGCGTACGCGCATGCGAAGTTCGTGCGCCGTCACCCGCACGTCTTCGGTGACGAGGAGGCCGCGACGAACGAGCAGCTCCTCGACCGCTGGGAGGCGATCAAGCGGGCGGAACGTGCCGCGGACGGCGCGGCCACCGAGGCTCCCCCGCCTGGCGCGCTCGACTCGGTGCCAATGGCCGCACCCTCACTCCAGCGAGTACAGTCGCTGCTTTCCCGCGCCCAGCGCGCTGGCCTCGACGCTCCGGGCGCGACACCAGCCGATGCTGCTCGTGCAGCCATCGAGGCAAACGACCCGGTCGCGCTGCTGGTGGCGGCGGTGCGGCTGGCGGAGGCCGCCGACGTGAACGCCGAGGAGGCGCTCCGCGAGGCCGGCCAGCGGTTCACCGTCGCATTCGCGAGCCTCGAGGCCGACGCCCGCACACGGGGTGCCGAGGTGGCCACCCTCGCCGCGGACCATCACGACGTCTGGGCGGCCCTCCACGCCCATTCGACACCTCGCTGACGCGGGCGCGATAGAAAATCCTGCGCCGGCAGCGACGTGCTACTGTGTCCGCCTCAGATGTCCGCTGGCGCCCTCCCGGGCACTCCCCGCATCCCGCGGCCCGGACATCGAACAAGACCCGCACGCATTGCTGGAAACAGGTGGACCCATGACTGCATCCTCGACCATCCTCGCCAAGCAGGCCGCGCCGCCCGCGGACTCCGTCGTCACGCCGGAGCGCTTCGCTGAGGGCATGCGCACGTTCGCCGAGTGGCAGGCCGCCATCGAGAAGAACAAGGAAACGTTCCAGCGCCACTACGACGAGTACGTGCCGGACATGGGCGACATCGACGCGATCAAGGCGCTCGTCGAGCAGCACGGCGTCAAGGCGCTGATCATTGGCGAGGACTGGTGCCCGGACGTGTGGCGCGGGCTGCCCGTCTTCTCTCGCGTCGGCGAGTTGACCGGCATGGAGACGCGTCACTTCCTGCGCGACCTCAACAAGGACATCATGGCGGAGTTCCTGAAGGACGGTGAGTTCGAGTCCGTCCCGACCGTCGTCTTCTACGACAAGAACCACAAGTACCTGGGCCACTGGATCGAGCGCGCGGACCGCGCCAACGCCGAGATGCCGCCGCTGCGCAAGGTGATGGAGGGCAAGGAGCCCGGCACCCCGGCGCACGACGAGGCCCGCGCCCAGTACCAGCTCCTGACGTGGGACCACGCCGAGGACTGGCGCGCCGCCGAGGTTGCGGAGTTCCGTGCACTCCTCGAAGAGGCGCTCGCCTAGCCTCGACGCAGAACGCGAGTAACGAGACGGGCCGCCCGATGGGCGGCCCTTCTGCGTGTCTGCGGGACGAGGAGCTAGCGCTCGCCCTCGGTGCGGGAACGCGGGCGCGGGCGCGGCGGCTGGTCACCACCCTGATCCGCAGGGCGTCGAGGCAGCGGTGCCGGCTCATCGTCCTCGCGGTCGTCGCTCGGACGGCCGGCGGCGCGCCGGATCGCCTCGACGGCGGCCTCGCGCGTCGCGGCGGCACGCGAGGTCTGAGGCGCAGCGTCCTCGGCGGCGTAGCGTGCCTCGGCCTGCGGCGCGGTGCGCGGTGTGGCGCAGTACGGGCAGAAGCGCCACGAGAGCCGCAACTGGCGGCCGCAGCGGCTGCACCCCTGCTTCACTGGCGTCGCGCAGAACGCGCACACGGCGAACTCGTCCTGCACTGGACGACGGCAGTTGGGGCAGGCGCTCACCGTCTGCAGTTCGGACAGGAGTGCTTCCTGTTCGAGCTGGCGGTCATACGCGGCGGTCAGCGTGTCGGACGGACGCAGGATGAGGTAGATCGGCAGGCCCACCAGCGGAAACACTACCGCGATCGCGACGCTGATCCAGTGCGAAGTGGGGTCGGTCGTGCGCGAGCGAATGTCGCGGAAGACCCAGAGCACCGACGCGAGCCAGATGATCAGCAGGTAGGCGAAGATCAGCGCGCCGAAGAGCTGCGCCGTCGCTTGCCAGCTGCCGCCGGGCGAGCTCAACAAGACATCCATTGGTGATCCCTCCCCCCGCGAGTTCAGGCTAGCACGGGTGTGCATTCACGGGCGAAGCGCTGCATTGCAGCTGGGACGCGAGTGGGAGCGGCCGGGGCTCCGCCCCGGCTGGACCGGTGATCTGCATCACAACGGCCGCGGTTGTGGATAGGTGCGTTGACCACAGGGGCATGTCTTCGGAGGCCCTTCCCGTAACGCGCTCATAGAATCGAGCCATGACATCCCTGACCGACACGTTGAACGAGGCCCAGCGACGCGCCGTCGAGGTCCCTGGCGGGCCGCTGATGATCCTCGCCGGGCCGGGGTCGGGGAAGACGCGCGTCATCACACATCGCATCGCGCACCTGGTGCAGGAGCGCGGCATCCCGCCCTGGCGGATCCTCGCCGTTACGTTCACGAACAAGGCCGCACGCGAGATGCGCGAGCGCATCGAGGTGCTCCTCGGCGATAAGGCGACGTCGCTCACCATGGGGACGTTCCACTCGATCTGCGCCCGCCTGCTCCGCCGGGAGGGGGAGGCGATCGGGCTGTCGCGAGACTTCGTGATCTACGACACCGATGACCAGATGTCGCTGATCCGCACGATCGAGACTGAACTCGACATCGACCAGAAGCGCTTCACACCTCGCGCAATCCTCTCCGCGATCTCATCCGCGAAGAACGAGCGCCGCGATGCTGCCTCATTCGGCTGTTCCGTCGACAACTACTTCGAGGAGATCGTGGGGCGCGTGTTCGAGCGGTACGAGGCCGCCCTGCGCCGCTCGGGGGCGGTCGACTTCGACGACCTCCTCGGCCGGACACTCGAGCTGTTCGAGAAGCATCCCGAGATCCAGCACCAGTACGCGGAGCGGTACCTGTTCGCGCTGGTGGACGAGTTCCAGGACACGAATCTTGTCCAGTATCAACTTGCTCGGGCACTGTCGTCCGTGCATGGAAACCTGACCGTCGTCGGCGACCCCGACCAGTCGATCTACTCGTGGCGCGCGGCCGACATCCGCAACCTGCTCGACTTCGAGCGTGACTTTCCCGGGGCCACCACCGTGCTCCTCGAGCAGAACTACCGGTCAACGGGGCACATCCTGCGCGTGGCGCACGCGATCATCTCGAAGGCCGAGGGGCGCCCCGAGAAGGACCTGTGGACCTCGAACCCCGACGGCGAGCGCGTCGTGGAGTACGAGGCGACGTATGGCGAGGAGGAGGCGCAGTTCATCGGCGGCGAAATCCAGCGCCTGCTGCGCGGCGACCGGTTCAAGACCTCGGACATCGCGGTCATGTACCGCACCAACGCCCAGTCGAGAGCGATCGAAGAGGCGTTCATCGCGATGGGCGTGCGCTATCGCATCGTGGGCGGCACGCGGTTCTACGACCGACGCGAGGTGCGCGACCTGATCGCTTACCTCCGCATCGTCCACAACGAGTACGACACGGTCGCCTTCGATCGCATCGTGAACGTCCCCACGCGCGGCATCGGCGAGACGACGGTGAACACGCTGATCGCGGCGTCCGTGGAGATGGGCATCTCGGTCCTCGCAGTAGCGCACCGTGCTGTCTACGGGCCGCTCGGCGACGGGGTGCCCGTGCTCTCGACGCGCGCACGAGGGGCGATCCAGGGCTTCCTCGAGATCGTGGAGAGCTTCGGCGCGCAGCGCGACAACATGAGCGTCGCGCAGCTCCTCGACCGGCTGCTCGCACAGGTGGACTACCGCGCCCACCTCACGAAAACCGACCGTGAGCACGCCGATGTCCGCTGGGAGAACGTCCAGGAACTTCGCAACGTGGCGGCGCAGTACGAGGAGGTCGAGGAAGACTCATCGCTCGCGGCGTTCCTCGAAGAGGTCGCGCTGGTCTCGGACGTCGACGACCCGGAGTCGGACACGCCCGACGCCGTCACGCTGATCACGCTGCACTCCGCGAAGGGCCTGGAGTACGACGTGGTGTTCATGCCGGGCATGGAGGAGGGGCTGCTGCCCCACATCCGCGCCCTGGATGACCCCGCCCAGATGGAGGAGGAGCGGCGGATCTGCTACGTGGGGATCACCCGCGCCCGCGAGCGCCTCTACCTGAGTCGCGCGCGCCGCCGTTTCATGTACGGACAGGTGAAGGGCAACCCGGCCTCCCGCTTCCTGCGCGACCTGCCGGAGGAGGACATCGTCTCTCCCGTCGGCGCGACGCCAAGGCGCGACTCCGATGGCCTCGAAGGGCGCGGCCTGCGCGCCGCTGCCGCCGCCCGGCGCGACGAGGACCAGACGGAGCAGCGCGCCTTTGCCCCGGGTGAGCGTGTGCGCCACCACACCTTCGGCGTGGGGACGGTGGTCGGTTGCCAGCCCGTGCCCGGTGACATGCAGGTCACGGTCGCCTTCCAGGGTCAGGGCGTGAAGAAGATGCTGCAGTCCTTCGCGCGCCTCGAGCCGGCCGCCGAGGAGTGGGCGTAGCGCCCGCGGCCGCCTACTTGCCGGACTCCGCGAGGCGCTGACGCGTCTCCAGGCGCTGCAACACATCCCCACGACTGAGTACGCCAACCATGCGGCCATCCTCGACGACGGGGAGCTGGTGGACGTCCCGCTCGGTCATCGCACGCGTCGCGTCCAGCAGTGGCGTGCTCGGGATGACGGTGATGATGCGCTCGGCGGGGATCATGACGTCGCGCGCGGTCATCGAGGACAGACGCTCGTTCGGGATCGACGCGAGATCCGAGACGGTGAACAGTCCGAGCACGCGGCCCTCCGTGCCGACGAACACGGCACGCTCGCCCCGCCCGATCACGCGGTCCTGGACAACCCGCATCAGGTTCGCGCTGGCATCCACAGGTTCGGGCGCCGGACGCATCACGTCGCGAACGCTAACGCCATCCAGCGCGCGCTCGAGGATCATCTGTCCGTAGGCCGATTCGGCGGCGGTCTTGAGGAAGAGACCGATCAGCACGAACCACACGCCGCTCAGGCTGCGCGTGGTCAGCGACAGCGCGATCCCGATGCCGATCATCCCCCATGCCAGCACGGCGCCGGAGCGCGTCGCGATCCTCGTGGATTTCGTGAGGTCGCCGGAGGATGCCCAGAAGATCGCGCGCAGCACCCGGCCGCCATCCAGGGGATAGCCGGGGATCAGATTGAAGATGCCCAGCATGATGTTCGTCCCGCCGAGGTACATCATGGTGCCGGAAATGAACGTGACGGCAGACGATGGGCCATCGGCGGGCAGCACCCACCACAGGACGCCCATCAGCAACCCCAGCACCACCGACATCAGCGGCCCCGCGATCGCGATCCGGAACTCCTGCCCGGCGGTGCGCATCTCACCCTCGATGTTCGACACACCGCCGAGGACGAAGAGGGTGATGGAGGGCACCTTCATCTGGTAGTGCTGCGCGACAAAGGCGTGCGACAGCTCGTGCAGCAGGACAGATCCGAAGAACACCAGGGCTGCGGCGAACGCCCCGAACCAGCGCTGGGTATCGTTCCATTCCGGGACGATGTCGCGCAGGATCGTGCTCTGGAGGTTCCACGAGACCAGCGCGAATACCGCGAGCCACGTCCAATGAACGCGAATCGCGATGCCACGCACGCGCCCAATGAGAATGCCGCCGCCGTTGAGGTCCATGGGTGAATGATAACCGTCCGCGGGGACGGGCGTGCCAACCTCGATTAGCGTGGGGCACGCGGCGTCGGCTAGGCGAGGAGCGCGGCGACCGTCGCATCGTCGAGGGCGACGCGCATGAGGCCGCCGATGCGGTCCACCTTCGCCTCGCCTGAGAACGACGCCGTGCCGAACGTGCCCTCGAGGTCGCGCATCGTCTCCACCGTTCCGCCCGGAGCGACCAGCAGGGTCGTCCGGCGTTCGGAAGCGGCGCGGTCCAGGATGTACGGGCTCGGCTCGTGCCCTCCCGTGAGGATGAGACACTCAGAACCGGTGCCCAGCGCGGCGAGCGCCAGGTCGACTTTCTCGGCCCGTGCGATCACGGCGCGACGGGGGAAGCGGTTGAAGTAGGTGTCGGCGGGATCGTGGGAGATCGCGCCGATGATCAGGTGCTCGCAGACGGCGGCCTCGCCTGCTTGGGAGCGCGTCAGAACCTGCGCCCCGCTCGCCTCGATCAGCTGTCGCACGGTGGGCGCCGCGAGCAGACGGTCCTCGCCGATCGCGCGCAGACCGGTCGTCGCGGCGTGGTTGATAATCACGGTCGCCCCGGCGGGCGCATCAACGCTGGAGCCTACGAGCACGAGCTTCGCACCGAACCGTGTCGCCAGCGAGGCAGCGTCACCGCCCGCAGGGACCTCGACGATCGTGACCGCGCCAGCGGTGTCAGTGGGCGCATCGATCGGCGCGCCCGTGCTGTCCGCGAACTCGAGGGCGGCAAACACAGCGGCGTCTGCGGACGCTCGAATATCGCCCGCCAGACGTTCGACGCAAACGTTATGTCCTGCGTAAGCGAGTCGATGAGCGAGCCCCGCGGCCACCGTGGTGGCGCCCGCGGAGGGTGCCGTGCCTGCGACGAGGATGAGCGTCATCGCGACTCCTCGCCATGGACGAAGCCGTTGTGGTTGGTGCCGAGGGCCGGGATCGAACCGGCGACACCACGATTTTCAGTCGTGTGCTCTACCAACTGAGCTACCTCGGCGCGAATCCGAATCTGGGAGCAGCCATTCGCTGCCCCCAACCTCGACCACAGCGGTCTCTGCACCGCCGCTTCGCCAGTCCGGGCATGGTACCGGCCCATGATCTCTCGGACAACATTCGGAAGTTCCGGCTACTGCCTGCAGGCACAAATTCCTGTCTGTGCAACCGTCCGTTCTACGTCGAGACGGAACGCACGTTTGTTATTGACTATTACGTTTGACATGTCTGATGCCCTCGACCTCGACGGCGTGGACTACCTCACGAACGGGCTCATCCACATGGGCCCGCACGCGCCCAACTGTACCTACGAGCACGTCCACGGCGGGGAGATCCGATCGTTGACCCCCGGATCTAACGGCCAGTCGATGACGCGGACCGAGCACCTTGGTGACTGCGGCTTCGGGCCACCAAGTTTCTCCATGGTCCGCGACCCGCGGTAGGCGACACCGATCCGCGTGTTCCCGTACTCCCGCCCCTCACCGACAATCTGCGCCGATTCGCGATCGCAAGTGCGCGAGTGGTCGCCAGCCTCGGTGACCTTCCGCTGATCGTGCTGTCGCGCAGACTCCGTGACGGCAATGACGGGGTCTGACAGGCACAGCAGACGAGGCTGCGTAGACTCGCATCAGGTAGTCAGCAACTGTTCGCGGACAAGAGCGGATATGGCATCCCCACGGAACAGCCGGAAGCCGCCGTCGCGGCCATCTCGAAGATGGCCCTTCAGGTCCGCTAGATCATCGTCTTCGCACTCGATACAGCTCGAGACAATGAAGTGGCGGCAGGGGAATTAGACTCCCCTACCGCCGATCGTGACCTCGTGGAAGGAAGTCACCCGATAAGCATAGCGACTAGGCGCTCCAAGAAGTCGTTCGTGATGCCATCGTCGCAAACTAGCGATCGATGTCACCAAGATCGAGGACGTCCGTGGTACGAGATGCGTCGTGCTGGGCGGAACAACGACAAGTAGCGCGTACAGTTGCAGCAGGACACGGCATTCCCGGTTTCGATCAGAACGCCAAGCGAACCGCCGTGGCCACGGTACAAGCACCTGGAGCACCAGTGATCGCCACGAAAACGCCCCGAACCGCGAAGCAACGCACACGTCCCGCTGCGAAGGCCGCGCTGAAGACCGTCGGCGCGAAGAAGGTCGCAGCGAAGGCCGTCGTCGCGAAGAAGGTCGCACCGAAGGCCGTCGTCGCGAAGAAAATGGTCGCACCGAAGACCGTCGTCGCGAAGAAGGTCGCAGCGAAGGCCGTCGTCGCGAAGAAGATTGCACCGAAGGCCGTCGTCGCGAAGAAGGCCGCGCCGAAGGCCGTCGTCGCGAAGAAGGTCGCACCGAAGGCCGTCGTCGCGAAGAAAATGGTATCGAAAGCCGCGGTCGCGCACGCGACCACCCGGTGGGCAGCGCCCCCACCACCGCTGGTGCATCCCGCAACCTGGCCCCCTGCGGGGAGCACGTGGCGACGCCCGGCGAAGTAGCTAACCGAGGCTTCGCCACCGCGTGGCTTCTAAGTAGTCGTCCGGTTCGTCTTGGGGCTCGGCTCGGTCAGAACTCAGGCCTGACAACACCGCCGTGGCCCCGTGATGGTCGGTTGTCACACGCAGGGGTCGGCGGCCGGATACTTTGACGAGAACTCGCAGGAACCGTCGGGCAGCTGAACGATCGCGGTGCTCAGGCCGCCGTTCGATCGCGTTCCCGGCGGCGCAGGTACACGAGCACGGCCACGCCGACCAGCGCCACACCGATCGCGCTGAGCTGGCCCTGCTTCAGCCCCCAGAGCGTGATGCTGTTCGCGCACCAGAAGAAGACGATGAACTGCGTCACGCTGTAGCCGACGAGGTAGGTCGCGAACAGCAGCCCAGGCCGGTGCGCCCGCATCGCCGCGTAGAGCGCCGCAAGGAGTACGAGGCCCGCGAGTATCGAGTACGCCGCCGCCGGGTGATACGGCACGCCGAGCTGGGGCGCGAAGGCACGCTCGTGGGTGTAAACGGTGGCCCACGGTACGTTCGTGGCGTAGCCGATGACGTCGCCGTTGACGATGTTGCCGATCCGGCCAATCGGTTGCCCGATCGCCGCGAAGAGGGCTCTGGCATCCAGGATGGGCCAGACCGAGATGCCTCGGACCCGCGCGAAGATCACCATGGTCGCCGTGATCGAAGAGGCGGGCGCTTAGGGCGGTGCAGGTGCAGGGTGACTTCCGCCGCGCCAGCGCACCGCCTCGGTCTAGCGCGGTGTCACCGGCCGCCGGAGTACCCGTACCATTACCGCGTACGCTGTGCTCATGAAGAACCACAGCGACGTACCGGCTCGTGAGGATTCCGGCTCCGGATTCACGTTCGGCCCTCGCGGCCGCGATCGTCTGATCGTCCTCGTCCTGTCGGTGGCTACACCGTTGGTATTGGTCGGCGCTGGCGGTGCGATCACCGCAGACGCCATCCCCGGGTGGTATGCGGAACTTGCCAAGCCAACGTGGAAGCCGCCTTCATGGCTAATCGGGCCCGTCTGGACGGTGCTCTACCTCGCGATGGGCGTCGCCGCTTGGCTCGTCTGGCGGCGAGGTACCGTGCCTGGGGCCTCAACTGCGCTCAAATCACAGGTGCGCGCTGCGCTGGTCGTCTATGGCGTCCAGCTGGTGCTGAACGCCAGCTGGTCGCCGATGTTCTTCGGCCTGAAGCGCGTCGACTTCGCGCTCGTCATCATCGTGATGATGCTCCTGGCGATCGCCGAGACGATCCGGCGGTTCTACCGCCTCGACCGTCTGGCCGCGTTGTTACTGGCGCCCTACCTGGGGTGGGTCGCCTTCGCGACCGTGCTGAACGCCAGCATCTGGCTCCTGAATCGCGGATGAG
>CAMDAY010000064.1 GCA_945888895.1 Dehalococcoides mccartyi
AGGGGTGCGTGATCGGCGGCGAGGTGATGCGCATGTGCACCTCCGTCGCGCCGGCGCGGCGGAGCATCTCGACCACGCGCGGGGTCGTGGTGCCTCGGACGATCGAGTCGTCGACGACCACGATGCGCTTGCCCTGGAGCACCTCGCGCAGCGGGTTGAACTTCAGGCGCACGCCGCGCTCGCGGAGGCGCTGGTCGGGCTGGATGAAGGTGCGGCCGACGTAGCGGTTCTTGACCAGCCCCTCGGCATACGGGATGCCGGAGGCCTGCGCGAAGCCGATCGCCGCCGCCGTCGCCGAGTCCGGCACGCCGATGACCATGTCCGCCTCGACGGGATGCTCGTCCCACAGCGCCGCGCCCATGCGCATGCGGACGGGGTGCAGCAGCTCACCACCGAGGCGGGAGTCGGGGCGGGCGAAGTAGATGAACTCGAAGAGGCAGAGTGCCTGCTTCTGCGCCTCTCCCATCGGCAGCGTCTCGCCGAGCGGGTACGAGGAGTGGAGACCGTCTGCGTCGATGCGGACCACCTCGCCCGGCTGCACCTCGCGCACGAACTCGGCGCCGAGGTGGTCGAGGGCGCAGGTCTCGGAGGCGAAGACCCAGCCGTGGCCGTTGAGCCGGCCGATGCACAGCGGGCGGATGCCCAGCGGATCGCGGACGCCGAACATCGCGTCCTTCGTGAGGATGGTGAGCGAGTAGGCGCCGTTGGCGCGGCGCATCAGCGTGCCAAAGCGCTCGTCCCACGTCTCGCCCGGCGTCTCCACCAGCAGCCGCCCGAGCACCTCGGTGTCCGACGATGTCTCGAACTGCACCCCGAGGGCGTCGAGGTCGGCGCGCATGACTTCGGCGTTGACCACGTTGCCGTTGTGCGCGATGGCGAGCTCACCGTGCGCGCCGCGGACGACGAAGGGCTGCGCGTTGGCCTGCGTGGAGCTGCCGGTGGTGGAGTAGCGGGTGTGGCCGATGGCCGAGTGGCCGGGGAGGGTGGAGAGGGTGTCTTCCATGAAGACCTGGGAGACCAGGCCCATCTCCGCATAGAGGTGAATGCGCTTGCCGTCAGTGGTGGCAATGCCGGCGGACTCTTGCCCGCGATGCTGGAGCGCATGGAGCCCGAAGAAGGTAAGCCGAGCGACATCTTCGCCGGGGGCGAAGACGCCAAATACGCCGCATTTCTCTCCGAGCTGGTCGAGCAAACGCGCACCCGTTTCCCATGCCCAGGCAGGTGAAAAGTGTACACCGCAGATCACGGAGCCGGGGGCTGTGACACCCCCGGCTCCTTCATATCTCGCGCTGGTTGCAGGTCTGCTCCGGGGCTGCGCCCGCCCGCCGGGTGCAGTACGACAACACGGCCGCAGACTGCCTCCGCCGGGAGTGTGAGGGGCGCAGCTCCTCACGGTTGGTTCTTCTGTTTCAGAACCTCTCCCGCGCCCCGCGCGAAGCGCCGTTCTCCCAGGAGGCACGAGGGGGAGGGGGATGGGTCGCCCCGCTCGGAGCGTCGAGGCAACTCGCCGAGGATCGCGCCCCGCTGCTACGCCTCGGCGGTGCTAGCCGAGCGCGATCTTGCCGTGCTCGATCTTCGCGCAGCGGTCCATGACCACCTCAAGGCCCGCAGCGCGCGCCTCCGCGGCAGCGGCTTCGTTCACGATGCCGAGCTGCATCCACACTGCCTTCGCGCCGGAGGCGATCGCGTCCGCCACGACGGGCGGCACGTCCTCGGGGCGGCGGAAGATGTCGACGATGTCCACCGGCTCGGGCACCTCGGCGACCGCGTCGTAGACCGGCATCCCGAAGATCTCCGTCTCCGTCGGGTTGACGAGGTAGACGGTGTACCTGGCGTCGATGAGGTATTTCGCGACCTCGTTCGATGCGCGATCGGCACGGGAGGAGACGCCGACCACGGCGATCGTCTTCGCATCTCGGATCAACTCGACGGAATGTTCCATGCCCTGCCTCCTCGTGCGCAGCGCCTCGGCTGCTCACCAATGGTCGCACCGACGCGAAGCCCTCAGGCGCTACGCGTCACCCTGGGGCGTATCGAGGTCGTGGAGATCCTCGTCGTCCTCGAACGCCCACGCGGGGAGCGCGCCGGGGGTGAGCGGCGCACCGGACATCGCCGCGAGCGCGCCGCCGAGATCGTTCGCGCGGCCGAGCGCCTCCTCGGCGAGCGACCGCGCGGTCGAGATCACGCCGACGAGGAGCACGCGGTGGTTGTCCTTCACCACGCGCACCTCCCAACGGATCACGTCCTGCAGGTCGCCACTCGCCAGCTCGTCCGCGAAGTCACCGCCGACCTCGATGCGCTTGATACGCGCGAACGTCACGAGCTCCTCCGTGCCGATCCCCAGCCCGAGGAACCCCTGCTGCCAGCGGCACGTCCCCTTCGGGCGCTCCATCAGGAATGCGCTCCCGGCAACCTGGTACACGAACCCGAGCATCGCCGCCGGCCCCGCGACGATCGCGACAAGCAGCAGCACCATCAGCGTCCACAGCGGCAGCGTGTTCATGAACGCCACCAGCCCCCACACCGCGAGCCCGGCGATGCCGGCCTCGATCAGCGGGGTGACCAGCTGCCCTCGCGAGGGTCGGACGGCGATCGTGTCCGGGGTGATCGAGGCGTACGCGCGGTGCAGCGGGATCGTGCGGCGCTGGCTCGTGCTGGGGGAGACGTCGCTGCTCATGCCTCGATCGTAGACGGGCGGCGACGTTGCCGCCCGTTCCGCGCCGAGCCTATGATCGAGGAACCGGAGGCACCACATGCGCCACGACCTGATGGACATCCTCGCCTGCCCGATCTGCAAGGGCGCGCTGAAGCTCGCCGCCACCCGCGAGGACGGCGGCGAGGTGCTGGACGGCACGCTCTCCTGCGCGACCTGCGCCGAGGAGTACCCGATCGTGGACGGCATCCCGAACCTGCTGCCTCCCGACCTCCGCCGCGCGATGGACGCCACGCCGTCCGCCCCCAGCATTCACTGATGAATCCGCTCGCAGGCCCCATGACCCAGCAGCGGTCCCGTGAGCTCGGCGGTCTGCTGATCGCGATCGCTGCCGCGATCAAGCTCACGTGGTTCCTCGGCAGCTTCGGCGGGCAGCGCTCCGTCCTCGCCTCGATCGTGCTCGGCATCATCGTCGTGCCAATTGCCGCGCTGCTGTTCTGGATTGGCGTCACGCTCGTGGTGATGAACTGGGACCACCCCGCCGACTACCCGCCCGCCGATCCCGCCCCGCTCGACGACTGATCGAGGCCCCTCGACAACTCTCGCCGAGGGTCTAGTTCGCGCGCTCCCATCCGACCTCAGCGACACGCACCACCTCGTCACGCTCGGCCTGCGGGCGCGTGTCGCGCAGCGCGGCGATCGGGCGCGCGAGGTGCGGATGCAACACGTCGCCCGCGACGTCCGCGAGGGGCACGAGGACAAACGACCGCTCCGTGAGCAGCACGTGAGGCACGATGAGGTCCGGCTCGTCCACCGTCTCGCCTTCGATCAGGGCGATGTCGATGTCGAGGGGACGCGCGGTCCAGCGCCCCGCGGCGAAGTCGCGACCGTGCGCTGCCTCGATGCGCTTCGCAAGCACCAGCAGCGCGCGCGCGTCGAGGTCGCTCTCGCCACCGACCGCGATGTTGAGGAACGCGGGCTGATCGAGGACGCCCCACGGCGGCGTCTCGTACAGCGCGGACACCGCGTCGACCTGCACGCCGCAGTCGCGCAACTCCTCGAGCGCGTGGCGCAGATGCGCGCGGCGATCGCCGAGGTTCGAGCCGAGCGCGAGGTAGACGCGGCGCTTCTGCACTCGATGCTCCTGATCACGCAACGCAGTCCGCCGGGAGTCTGAGGGGCGCAGCCCCTCAGAACACCTTCTGATTCAGAACCCCTCCATATCGGGAGGGGCAGGGGTGGGCGTCAGGGAAGCACACCGCGCACGACGGCGTCAGAGACGCGTGCGACCTGCACCATCTCCTCGACGTCGTGCACGCGCACGATGTCCACGCCCTGCTGGATCGCGAGGGCGACGGTCGCCGCCGTACCCCACACGCGCTGCGGCGCGGGCCGATCGACGACGTAGCCGATGAACGTCTTCCTCGATGTGCCGACCAGCAACGGCCGGCCGAGGTCGCGCAGCTCGCCCAGGCGGCGCATCAGGTTGTAGTTCTGCACGGGACCCCACCCGAACCCGAAGCCGGGGTCGAGGATGATCTGATCGCGCGGCACCCCGGCCGCCTCGGCGAGCGCGATGCCTCGACGCAGGCCGTTGCGGACATCCTCGACGACGTCGCCGCCGAACTCGCGGCCGCGCTGGTTGTGCATGATCACGACCGGCACGCCTTCCTTCGCGATGGCGGCAGCCATGTCGGGGTCGCCCTGCAGTCCGGTAACATCGTTCACCGCGTTCGCGCCCGCACCGATCGCGCGCGTTGCGACCGAGGCTTTCGTCGTGTCGACCGTGATCGGCGTGTTGCGCACCGCACGACGCACCGCGCCGAGGACGAGCGACAACCGCTCCCATTCCTCGTCGGCGTCGATCGGTGCGAAGTCAGGACGCGTGGATTCCGCGCCGATGTCGATGATGTCCGCGCCCGCCTCGACCATCGTGCGGGCCTGCTGAGCTGCGGCATTGGGGTCCACGATGCCGTCCCCGGAGAACGAGTCGGGCGTCGCGTTGATCACGCCCATGACGTAGGTACGGCTGCCCCACACGAAGCGCGTCTTGCCGATCTGCATCGGAGGCGGATGATCGCCGGACGGGACGGGAGCGGTGGGGTCCACCCTAAACCACCTCAATGGGCTCTTCCTGCATAGCCCGAATCGCTTCGTCTACGGTCGATGCCGAGACAATCCGCCAAGCACGGACCACTGGGGGATCCTCAGAAACGATCACCTCGCCCTCTTTTCGCGCGAGCGAAATGACGATGTAGTAGGCCTCTGGATACATCGGGCGCTCAGTCACCTGTCCCGGAGGGAAGAACGCACTGCGCACGTCGGTCGGTGATGGCCGAGCTTCTGATGCGACATGCGAGTGATAGATCGAGAACAAGGTCTCGCCAGTCGAATCTCGCCGCTGCTCAAGTCGCGCGAACTGCATTGGGTGCATGAGATAGCGGTAAGGACTGCCGCTGGGCGGCTGGCCCGGGGTTTCGTTGGCGACATTCGCGATCCGATGAACCGATGTCGGGACACCGTCCGTTGCATGTACGACGCCGCACGCCTCATTCGGCAGATCCTCGCGGGCGTGGGCGACCATCTCATCGATGATCGCGCGGGGGATTCGAGGCATGAGCACGGCCCTCCTGTGTTGTATCGGGCGAACGCCGGGATACCCGGCACGCCCGAGCAGACCCGCGGGCTTCGAGGACTTGCTGAATCTTCTCCCCTCGCGCCACCCGACTCAAATCGGGGCGAAGAATCCGCGCCTGCTCAGCCCTGTGGACGCACCTCGACCGACCGATGATCCAACCGGGGCGGCACGCCGTCGTCCTCGGACGGAGCCGCCATGCAAGCGATGATCTGCGACGCCTGCCACCGACCGATGGAACGCGAGGGCTTCGAGTTCTCGCTGCTCCGCGCGGCGGTCGTCTCCTCGCCCGGCGAGGCCCCGCACCTGACGAACATCAGCGGCAACAACGGCGTGCTATCGGCGTCGCTCTGCCTGCGCTGCGGCGAGCGCCTGAGCGCCATCGTCCGCCGCAAGCTTCAGGACCCGTGCCCCACCTGCGAGGTCGCCCCGATGGCCGTGGGCGACGCCCGCGCCGAGACGCGCATGAACGAGGCCCGGCGCGTCGGCTAGGCCATACCGCCGAAGTAGGCAGGGTGAGCACCGCTGAGTTGGCAGCGCCCGGCCGGCGCTACGCGCGCCTCGAGCGGCGCGCTACCACCACATCTTCTCGGCGACGCGCTCGGCGATGTCCGCGTAGTCGCGGCTCCAGAGGCCCGTCGACAGGTACTTCCAGCCGCCGTCGGCCAGCAGGCAGACGACCTGGCCGGACTCCATGCGCTCGGCGGTGCGCTGCGCCGCGCGGACCGCTGACCCCGCCGAGATGCCGGCGAAGATCCCGGCGAGCCTCGTCAGTTCCTTCGTCGTGGCGAACGAGGTCTCGGAGTCCACCACGATGCGCCCGTCCAGCACCGTGTCATCGAAGACCGGCGGGATGTAGCCGTCCTCGAGGGCGCGGAGGCCCTGCACCATGTCGCCCGGGTGCGGGGCCGCGGCGATCACGCGGATGGCAGGGTTGTACTCCTTGAGCCGACGGCCGACGCCGGTCAGCGTCCCGCCGGTGCCGAGCCCGGAGACGAACGCGCTGATGTCCGGCATGTCGCGGATGATCTCGGGGCCGGTCGTCTCATAGTGCGCGCGCGGGTTCTCTTTGTTCTCGTACTGGAACGGCATGAACCACTCGGGGTGCTGGGCGGCGATCTCGGTCGCCATCTTCACCGATCCGTTGGTGCCCAGGTCGCCCGGTGAGTAGATGATCTCCGCGCCGAAGGCTTCGAGGAGATACACGCGCTCCTCGGACACCGCGTCGGGCAGCACGACCTTCACGGGGTAGCCGCGCAGCTGCCCGATCATCGCCAGCGCGATGCCCGTGTTGCCGGAGGTGGGCTCAAGGATCGTCTGGCCGGGCTTGAGACGGCCGGTGCGCTCGGCATCGTCGATCATGAAGAGGGCGATGCGGTCCTTCACGGACCCGGACGGGTTCTGCCCCTCGAGCTTGGCCCAGATCTCGACGTTCGGGTTCGGCGACATCACCGAGATGTCGACGAGCGGCGTGTTGCCGATGAGGTCGAGCACATTCCCGTATTTCATCTGCTTCTCTCTGGCGCTGGAGAACTCGTTGCCCGCAGGTCGGGAGCGGCCCGGGCCGGGTACTCCCGGCATGAGGACCAAGAAGGAACCTGCTAGTTACCGCCGGCGAGGGCGGGGAGGAAGGAGATCACGTCGCCGTCCTTGATCGCTGTGTCCTTGCCGCCGAGGTACCGGACGTCCTCGTCGTTCAGGTAGACGTTGACGAAGCGCAGCATCTCGCCCTTGTCGTCCGTGATGCGGCCGGCGAAGCCCGGGTAGTCACGGTCGATGTTGTCGATGAGTTCGCGGATCGTGCCGCCATCCGCCTTGAACTCGCGCTGGCCGTTCACCGCCTGCTGGATGACGGAGGTCACATTGACGGTCACAGGCATGGAGTGATCCCTTCTGCCGAGAAACGCACCCATTGCTGGGAGGGAGGCGCGCGCAGTCAGTCGCGTGGCCTCGCGTGGTGGTCACGAGGAGCGCCTCCTTCACAGAGGGCGCTCCTCGCCCAATCGTCGAGTGCTAGTGCGCTGCGGCCGCGAGCGTGCCGTCCGGCATCATCAGCGGCGGCGAGCCGCAGAACGCGTCGTAGTCGATCAGCTCCTTCACCGTGGGGTTGTCACCGCACAGCGGGCAGCTCGGGTCGCGCCGCACCTTCATCGTGCGGAACTCCATGGTCAGCGCGTCGATGAGGAGGAGGCGGTTCACCAGCGGGTTGCCGATGCCCAGGATCTGCTTGAACACCTCGGTCGCCTGGATCGAGCCGACGAGGCCCGTGATCGCGCCGAGCACGCCGGCCTCCGCGCACGAGGGCACCAGGCCCGGGGGCGGGGGATCCGGGTAGAGGCAGCGGTAGCAGCCGCTCCCGGGCTTGTAGACGGTCGCCTGGCCATCGAACAGCAGGATCGCGCCATCGACCAGCGTCTTGCCGGAGAGGTAGGTGGCGTCGTTGACGAGGTAGCGCGTGGCGAAGTTGTCCGCGCCATTCACCACGATGTCGTAGTCCGCGATCATCTCCATCGCGTTGTCGGACGTGATCGGCATCGGGTGACCGACAACCTCGACGTGCGGGTTGTGCGCCTTGATCTTCTCCGTGGCCGAGACGAGCTTCGGCCGGCCGATGTCGGCGGTCTGGTGCAGGATCTGGCGCTGGAGGTTCGACAGGTCGACGCTATCGAACTCGCAGATGCCGATCTTGCCCACGCCCGCGAGCGCGAGGTACAGCGCGACGGGGCCGCCGAGGCCACCCGCCCCGATCACCAGCACCTTTGCCGCCCGCAGCTTGCGCTGACCCTGCGGCCCGACCTGTCCCATAATGATGTGACGCGAGTACCGCATCACCTCTTCCGGCGACAACGCTGCGGAGTTCGTCTTCGGCTGTTCCACCATCGCTACGCTCCCGATCCACCCGCGAGTGCGGGAATCACTGCAACCTGATCACCGTCAGCGACGACGGTCGCGATTCCATCCAGGTCGTGAATCTCCTGGTTGTTCAAATAGATGTTGATGTGCGTCGGCACGTGCCGCTCGCGGTCGTACACGAGGTCACCGAAGCCCGGGTACTTCGCCTCGACCGCATCCAGCACCTCACCCACGTTTGCACCCTCGACCTCGACGTACTCGCGGTTCGCCACCATGCGGCGGAACGGGGTCGGAATGTACACGCTAATCACGATTGGCTCATCACTAAAGCGCGACGCTGAGGTAGCGCTCGCCGGTGTCACAGAGCATCGTCACCACCCGCTTGCCGGGGCCGATCTGCTTCGCGACCTCGACGGCGGCCCACACGTTCGCGCCGGACGAGACGCCGACGAGGAGTCCCTCCTCGCGCGCCAGCCGCCGCGTCATCGCGAAGGCATCCTCGTCACGGACGCCCATCACCTCGTCGTACACCGCGCGGTTGAGGACGTTCGGCACGAACGACGCGCCGATGCCCTGGATCGCGTGGATGCCGGCACGGCCACCCTGCAGCACCGGAGCGCGCGAGGGCTCGACCGCGACGATGCGCACGGCGAGGCCCGCGCCGCGCAGCACCTCGCCGACACCGGTAATGGTACCGCCCGTACCGACGCCGGCCACGAAGGCATCCAGCTTCCCGTCCGTCGCCTCGAGGATCTCGGGGCCGGTGGTCTGGCGGTGCACCTCGGGGTTGGCGGGGTTATCGAACTGCTGCGGCATGAAGTAGCCGTGCTTCTGCACGAGCTCCTGCGCGGCGAACACGGCGCCCGTCATCCCCTCGATCGCGGGCGTGAGGATGAGGTCCGCGCCGAGGCGCTCGAGCATCCGGCGGCGCTCGACGCTCATGTCCTCCGGCATCGTCAGGACGAGGTGGTAGCCCTTCGTCGCCGCGACCATCGCGAGGCCGATGCCGGTGTTGCCGGAGGTCGGCTCCACCAGCGTGTCGCCCGGCTTGATCGACCCGGCGGCCTCGGCGGCCTCGATCATGG
Organism: Dehalococcoides mccartyi; assembly: GCA_945888895.1. GTDB lineage: Bacteria > Chloroflexota > Dehalococcoidia > UBA2979 > UBA2979 > SHYQ01. Next base: position 9,227 of record CAMDAY010000064.1, read on the forward strand.
CGACGGCGATGCGGTCCTTCACGGAGCCGCCGGGGTTGAATACCTCGAACTTGCCGAGCACCTCCGCCGCGCCCTCCGGCACGACGCGGTGGAGCCGGACGAGCGGCGTCCGCCCGATCAGGTCGAGGACGGAGTCCGCAATGGCGGGCTTGTGCGTCTTCACGTCTTGTTGGGTCATGATTCCTCTACCGCAGTCCTCGCGATGCCGTCCCTAGATAACGTACCGCGCTGCGGTCGCCCGCTCACGTTCGTGCTCTCGTTCGTGGCCGGCGAGGTCGGCGAGCGACGTGGCAGCGAGCTTCGCGCGCATGTCGTCGTAGATCTCCTGCCACACCCAGCCCTGCCCACAGATCGCCTCGTCCTCGGGGTCGTCGTTCTCCAGGCACTGCATCGGTGCCAGCGACCCTTCGAGGCTCTCCAGCAGGTGGAGGAGACAGATCTCGTGCGCCGGCTTGGCGAGCTGGTGGCCGCCCGCCGGGCCTCGAGTGCTGCGAATGAACCCGTCCCGCCGCAACTGTGCGAGGAGGTGGTCCAGGTACGCCTCCGGGATCTGCCGGCGACGCGCGATCTCGGCGCGCTGCACGGGGCCTTCGCCCTCGTGCTTCGCGAGGTCGATCATGGCGCGGACGCCGTAGTCACCCTTGGTACTGAGCAGCATCGAGGCTTCCAGACTGTCGCCAATTCGACCGCTCGCCGCGAGCGCCGGGTATTGTCGAGCTTTCCGGTCAACATTGTACCAGAATCCGGCGGATATGCTACCCCCCTGGGGTATTTATCCCCTGCGGCGCGGCCGTGAGTACC
>CAMDAY010000065.1 GCA_945888895.1 Dehalococcoides mccartyi
CGGCGCCGTCCGGCGAGCGCTGCCGCAGAGGACGCCGCGCCGACGGAAGAGCCCGCGCCCCGCACCCGCGCCCCTCGGGCGCCCCGTGCCGCTGCCGCCACCACGACCGACACCGAGGCGACGCCGCGCCGCACGCGTGCCCCGCGCACCCGCCGCACGACCTCGGTCGGCGACGACGAGGCGAACGCGGCGAACGAGCAGCCGCGCGACTTGGTGGCGCCGGCCGAGATGCCGGACATGCCGGCCGCCCCGTCAGAGATCTCCATTGCGCCGCTCCCGCCGCTCCCCGCCGCCGAGCCGATCCCCGGCGACGCCTCGGGTCTCGCGGGCGAGGTCGGCCGGCTGCGCGCGCTCGTCGAGCAGCAGCGCACCGTTCTCGCAGAGTTGCGCGCCGGCATGCTCACGCTGGGCACGCAGGTCGACCGCAGCGGCTACCGTCCGCGCCTCGGCATCTTCGTGGACGTGCCGAACCTCATGTACGGCGTCGAGGGCGGACGCCCGGTCCACATGGGCCGCTTGCTCAACATGCTGCGCGAAGGCCGCCAGCTCGTCCGCGCGACGGCGTACTCGCCGATCTCGGACGACCCGCGCGAGCCGATCGAGCACCAGAAGTTCGTCGCGCCGTTCGTGCCGTACGACTACCGCATCGTCACGAAATCGCTGAAGCGCTTCGCGGACGGTTCGATCAAGGGCAACTTCGACGTCGAGATGGCGATCGACATGGTGTCGATGGCCGGGCGCGTCGATGTGATCGCGATCGTCTCCGGCGACGCCGACTTCGCGCGCGCCGTCGAGGCCGTGCAGAACCAGGGCGTCCGCGTGGAGGTCGTCGCGTTCGCCGGGAGCACCTCGCTCGAGATGAAGGCGCTCGCTGACCACTACCTCGAGCTCGGCCAGGTCGTGGACCGCATCACCTAGCCGCTGCCGATTGTTCGCAGAGTGTAAGAGGCCGCGTCGCAGACGCGGCCTCTCTTGTTGGCCTAGAGCGTGCCGTTACGAGGCCTGGTTGGTGGCTCGTCGTCGCTCGTGTCGGGTGTGGGCGAGTCGGGTTCGTCGAACCACGCGGGACGCACCGGGTTGCCTCGGCGGGTGCGCCGGCCGCGATCGCTCGCACCGGACGCGCTGCCGCTGCCCGCCAGCGCATCGCCGCTGGTGATCGCGGCCAGGAATGCGCCACCACCCAGCCCTCCACCGACCGCAAACAGCCAGCCGATGTACCGCGGTTCTGTCTCGACGTAGGTCGCGGCGATCACGCCGCAGACTAGGCCGGTGATGACGAAAAGGTGATGCTTCCGCAGTCGCATCGCAGCCTCTCGATCAGCCGGTCAGGCGTAGACGTCGCGGAGGTCGAACATCGGCCCGTCGTGGCAGACGAGCTTCACGCCGCCGCGAGCGGGGAAGACCGCGCAGGAGTAACAGATGCCCATGCCGCACGCCATGCGGCCCTCCCACAGCCCTTGCACGGGCTTGCGGAGCGCGGAGTCGCGCAGCACGCCGTGAAGTGCCTCGAACATCGGCTCGGGCCCGCAGGTGAACGCCTGGTCGCACCAGGACAGCAGGCGCGCGAACGGCGCGGTCACGCGGCCCTGCTCGCCGAGGCTGCCGTCCTCGGTCGTCACGACGAGCTCCACCGAGGGGTGCAGCAGTTCGGCGGGGAAGATCTGCGCGGCGGTGCGTCCGCCGAGGATCATGGTCACCTCGCGGCCCTGCGCGACGAGCTCGTCGGAGAGCCAGACGAGGGGCGCCGAACCGATGCCGCCGCCGACGAGCAGCATTCGCTCGACGCGCTCGCGCGGCTCGAAGCCCTTGCCCAGCGGCCCGACCATGCGCACCTCATCGCCCGCGCGGAGGCGCGAGAACCAGTCGGTGCCGCGGCCGACGACGTCAAAGAGCAGCGAGAACTCCGCGCCTCGATCGGTGGTGCGCACGCGATGCACGGAGAGCGCACGGCCGAGCAGCGGATCCATGCCTGCACCGGCGTACGCCATCACGAATTGGCCGGGCCTGGCGTTGACCATGTCCGGCGGCGACTCGAACCACAGCAGATGCGTGTCGCCATACAGGCGCACGCTGTCCGTGACCTCGGCGTGGAATGACCTCACAGCGCACCTCCAGCCGGGGCAACCCCTGTTCCGAGTACCAGCGGCCCGACTTCCTCGAGTGTGTGGATGATGTGCGTCGCGCCCTCAGCGCGCAGGAATGCGGCGTCGCGGTTGGTGTCGAGGGCGATCACGTAGCGGATCCCGGCGGCGCGTCCGCAGGCGGCGTCGAACTCGGTGTCACCGATGAACGCGGCGCGCTCCGGCGAGACATCGAGGATGCTCAGCGCATGCAGCGCGGCTAGCGGCGAGGGCTTCGCGGCGGCGTTCGGGGTGTCGCGGCCGACGACCACGCCGAAGTACGCGCCCCAGCCCTCGATGTCAACGACCATTCGCGCGCCTTCCTCAACCTTGTTCGTGACGACGCCCAGCGCAATGCCGGCCGCCGAGAGGCGTTCGAGGAGCGCGGACGCACCGTCGTGTTCGGGCGTCTGCTGGATGTACCCGTGGTGGTAGAGCCGCAGGTACTCGTCATTGATCTGCACGGCTTCCTCGGACGACGCCCCGAGGTTCCGCGCGAGCGCGTCCATCGGTGGGCCGATCAGCGGGATGAGCGTGGAGACTTCGATCTCGTGGCCGAAGGTGCGCAGTGCGGCGACCATCGCTTCGGCGATCGTCTGGTGCGAGTCGACGAGCGTGCCGTCGAGGTCGAAGAGCACCGCGTCGACAGCGTACGCGCTCACGAGGCGCTGGCCTTGACGCCGAAGAGGAGCGGAAGCACCTCGTCGAGGGAGTCCACGATGTGCGTCGCGCCGTTCGCGCGGAGCGTCGCGGCGTCGCGCGTGCCGGTGAGGCCGATGATCACCGGGATACCGGCGTCCCTCGCGCAGTTGGTGTCGGACTCGGTGTCGCCCACGAATGCCGCATGCTCGGGCGTGACGCCGAGGCGCCGGAGCGCCTCAAGGGCCATGTCGGGAGCAGGCTTCGCGTTGGGAACGCTGTCGGCGGAGACCGTGGCGCCGAAGCGCTGTTCCCAGCCGAACTGCCTGAGCTGGATCGCGGTTGAAGCCTCGGTCTTGTTGGTCACCATGGCGATCGGGATGCCGTGCTTCGCCATCGCGTCGAGGATCGCCTCTGCGCCGCGCATCGGTCGGACATCGGCACGTCGCGGCCCCGCGTGGACCCAGTACCGCTCGCGCATCCGCTCCGTGCGCTCAGGCGTGAGGGGCTCCCCGGTGAGTAGCTCGATCATCTCGGGCAACGGCGGGCCGAAGACCGCGCGCACCTGCTCGACGGTGGTAATGAAGCCCTCGTCGCGCAGGGCGTCGATGATGCTCGCGGTGATCATCGGCTCGGAGTCGGCGAGCGTGCCGTCGCAGTCGAAGAGGACGGCTCCGATCGAGAGGGGCATCACGACGTCATCCCGTCGCGGTACTCAATGAGCGGCTGGACGCTGTAATCGTCCGGCGCAGCGAGCGCCTCGATCGCCGCGCGCGCGGTGTCGAGGGAGGTGAAGCACGGGATGCGCATCTCCGTTGCGTTGCGGCGGATGTGGAAGCCGTCGCGGCGCACCTCCGCGCGTCCGCCCTCGATCGTGTTGATCACCGCGCCGACGCTGCCGTCGCGGATCACGTCGACGACGTTCGGGTGGCCTTCGAGGATCTTCGTGACCTCGGTCACCGGGATGCCGAGCCCGCGGATCATCGCCGCCGTGCCCTCGGTCGCGTACAGCGGGCAGCCGGCCGCGTGCAGCAGGTGGACCAGCGGCGTCGCCTCGTCCTTCGTCTGTCGCGCGAGCGACAGCAGGACGGGCGTGCCGGGACGCACCTCGAGGTCGCTCGCGATCATCGCCTTGCGCACGGCGGCGTCGAAGGTGTGATCGATGCCCATGACCTCGCCGGTCGACTTCATCTCCGGCCCGAGGAACGTGTCGACGCCGATCAGCTTCGCCATCGAGAAGACCGGCGCCTTCACGGCCACTAGGTCACGCTCTGGCCACAGGCCGCCCTCGTAGCCCTGATCCTTCAGCGACTTGCCGAGCATGATGTTCACCGCGAGTTGCACCATCGGCACGCCCGTGACCTTCGAGAGGAAGGGGACGGTCCTAGAGGATCGCGGGTTCACCTCGATCACGAAGACGCCGGGGCCGTCGGGCTGCGCGCTGGGGGCGATGACGAACTGCACGTTCATCAGCCCGCGGACGCCCAGGGCGAGCGCCATACGCGTGGTGTAGTCGATGATCGCGTCGCGCTGCTCGGCGGTGAGCCGCTGGGGCGGGTACACGGCCATCGAGTCACCGGAGTGCACGCCCGCGCGCTCGATGTGCTCCATGATGCCGGGGATCAGCACCGCGTTGCCGTCGCAGATCGCGTCCACCTCGACCTCCGGGCCGTCGAGGTACTTGTCGATCAATACCGCGCCGGTGCCCTCTGCGAGCGCCGCGCCGAAGTAGCGCCGGAGCTCGCTCTCGTCGTGGACGACCTCCATCGCGCGCCCGCCGAGGACGTACGACGGGCGGACGAGCACGGGGTAGCGGATCGCGGCGGCGGTCGTGAAGGCATCCTCGAGCGTGCGGACGCCCGCGCCGGGTGGCTGCGGGATGTCGAGGCTCGACAGGATCGCCTCGAAGCGTCCGCGGTCCTCGGCGAGGTCGATCGTGTCGGCGGAGGAGCCGGCGATCGGGAGCGCGGCGGCGTGCAGCGGGCCGGCCATGTTCACCGCGGTCTGCCCGCCGAACTGCACGATCGAGGGGGGCGCCTCGCCGCCGCCGGCCTCGTTCTCCAGCAGGTCGCGCACGGACTCCTCGTCCAGCGGCTCGAAGTACAGGCGGTCCGAGGTGTCGAAGTCCGTCGACGCCGTCTCGGGGTTCGAGTTGGCGAGGATCGACATCACGCCTGCGTCCTGCAGCGCGCGCGCGGCGCGCACGGAGCAGTAGTCGAACTCGATGCCCTGGCCGATGCGGATCGGGCCGGAGCCGACGACCAGCATGCGCTCGCGATCGAGGTTGGGCAGCGCCTCGTTCTCTTCCTCGTAGGTGGAGTAGAAGTAAGGCGTGACCGCGTCGAACTCGGCGGCGCAGGTGTCGACCATCTTGTACGCGGGGCGGATGCCCCACTCGTCGCGTAGCGCGCGCACCTGCTCGGGCAGGCGGTCGGCCAGCGTCGCGATGTCGCGATCTGCGAAGCCGAGGCGCTTGGCCGCGCACAGCAGCGTCGGTGTCAGATCCTCGGCGAGCAGCCGTCGCTCCATCGCAACGATGCGCGCGAAGCGTTCGAGGAACCAGGGGTCGACGCCGCAGTCGTGCGCGATCTCCATCGGAGTGCGGCCTCGACGGAGCGACGCGATCAGCGCCCAGATGCGCTCGTCCGTCGCGTCGAGGGGCGGGTGATCGCCCCAGTCGGGGCTCTCCCAGAGGATGCTGCGCTGACCGAATTCCAGCGATCGGATCGCCTTCTGCAGCGCGCCCTCGAAGGTGCGGTCGATCGCCATCACCTCGCCGGTCGCCTTCATCTGCGTGCCCAGGTGGCGGTCGCCCGCGGCGAACTTGTCGAAGGGCCAGCGCGGGATCTTCACCACGGTGTAGTCGAGCGCGGGCTCGAATGCGGCGGTGGTGCGCTCGGTGACGGAGTTCTGGATCTCGTGTAGCGACTTGCCGATCGCGATCTTCGCGGCGACGCGCGCGATCGGGTAGCCGGTCGCCTTCGACGCCAGCGCCGAGGATCGCGACACGCGCGGGTTCACCTCGATCACGTGGTACGGCAGACAGGTCGCGTCGTCCGAGCCGTCCCACGCGACCACGTCCGGCCGAGGCGCGAGCGCGAACTGCACGTTGCAGCCGCCCTCGATGCCCAGCGCGCGGATGATCTTGAGCGCGCTGTTGCGCAGCATCTGGTGGTCGCGGTCGGAGAGCGTCTGCGACGGCGCGACGACGATCGAGTCGCCGGTGTGGACGCCCATCGGGTCCAGATTCTCCATGTTGCAGATGATGATGCAGGTGTCGTTTGCGTCCCGCATCACCTCGTACTCCAGCTCCTTCCAGCCCAGCAGCGACTGCTCGACAAGGATCTGGTGGATCGGCGAGGCAGCGAGGCCCGTGGTTGCGATCGCCTCGAACTCAGCGTGCGTGTGTGCGATGCCGCCGCCCGTGCCGCCGAGGGTCTATGCGGGGCGGATGACGGCCGGCAGCCCGATCTCGTCGAGGGCGGCCTGGGCGTCCTCGAACGTCTCGACGATCGCGCTCTTCGGCGTGGGCTCGCCGATCTCGGTGAGGAGGTCGCGGAACAGCTGGCGATCCTCGGCGAGCTTGATCGTGCGGATCGTCGATCCCAGCATCCGCACGTTGTACTTGTCGAGGATGCCTGCCTCGGCGAGTTCCATCGCGAGGTTGAGCCCGGTCTGCCCGCCGAGCGTCGGCAGCAGCGCGTCGGGACGCTCGCGCGCGATGATGCGCTCCACGACGTCCACGGTGAGCGGCTCGATGTACGTGACGTCCGCGACCCCCTCGTCCGTCATGATCGTCGCGGGGTTCGAATTGACGAGGATCGAGCGGATGCCCTCCTCGCGCATCGCCTTGCACGCTTGCGTGCCGGCGTAGTCGAACTCGGCCGCCTGGCCGATGACGATCGGCCCGCTGCCGATGATCAGCACGGAGCGCGGCTTCTCGAACGGCGCGGAAGCGGGAGAGCTGCCAGCAGGCATAACGGTCTCGGAAGTCAGTTGTGGTACCCCCCGCGGTGCGCATCGCCGAGCATGGGGACCTCGGCGACGATATCGATCGATTCATAGTGGTGCTCCGGCAGCGTCGAGACGCGCGCGAGCATGAGGTGCGTCGGCGTGACCGCGCCGAGGTCGACGTCGCGGTACGCTTCGATGCTCTGAGCCACGCTGCCGTTGCTCGCGCTGCCGTCGAGGTACGCGAGGTCGATCGTCGCGGTGAACGTGTCGCCGGCGGGTGTCATCGCCAGATCATCGCGCAGCGCCTCGCGCGCCTTCATTGCACCGACTGCGGCCTGTTTGCGTGCGTCACGGAACAGACCCGCATCCTGCACGCCCAGCGTCACGCGACCGTCGTCGGTCAGCGCGATTCCGCCGAGGCGCACCGAACGCGTCTCCACGCGGCGCAGGCGCGGCGCGGCGCTGACGTAGTACGTCTCCACCTGCGACCACATGATGTCCTCCGCACGGAGGAACCCCAGGTGCAGCCACGTCGCGTGCAGCCACTCGGTCGGAGGGACCTCGACGCCCGGGATGGAGCGCAGCGCCTCGAACAGCGGATCGAGGCGCGCGAAGGCGTCGGCGTGGTCGCGCCCGAATGGATGCAGGAACTCGACGGCGGCCTTCCAGCCGAACGACCGCTGCTCCCAGCGCGCCCAGTACCCCGTCTGCTGTGGCAGGGTCATCGCCACTATCCACGCCTCGACGGCTCGCCCGCGCGCACGTTCGCGAGGAAGCGGTCGAACAGGAACTCGGTGTCGTTCGGGCCGGGCGACGCCTCCGAGTGGTACTGGATCGTGAACACCGGCTCCGTAGCGTGCGCGAGGCCCTCGACGGTGCCGTCGTTGATGTGCAACTGACTGACGCGCGCGTCGGCGTCGAGGTGGTCGCCATCGACGGCGAAGCCGTGGTTCTGCGCCGTCATGTACACGCGTCCGGTGACCTCGTCGCGCACCGGGTGGTTCGCCCCGCGGTGGCCGAACTTCAGCTTGTACGTCGAGGCGCCGAAGACTCGCCCGATCACCTGGTGTCCGAGGCAGATGCCCATGATCGGCGTCCTTCCAATCAACCCGCGGGTCGTGGAAAGCACATGATCCAACAGCATGGGATCGCCGGGACCCGGCGAGATCAGCACGCCGTCGGGCTTCATCGACAGGATCGTCTCCGCGTCCGTCGTGTGAGGGACGGCGGTGATCGTGCAGCCGCGCTCGCGCAGCAGCCGCATGATGTTGCGCTTCACGCCGAGGTCGAGGACGACGACGTGCGGCGCGGGCGCGCCGTCCGGCGATCCGCCGAGCGGCGTTCCGAGGTCCTCGAAGTCGTATGCGGACTTCGTCGACACCTCGGTCACGTAGTCGAGGGCGGCGTAGTCCGGCTCGCTGTGTAGCCGCGCCAGCGCCTGCGCGGGTGTCTCGTCGCGTGTGATCGTCCCCATGACCACGCCGCGGGACCGCAGGTGTCGCGTGATCGCGCGCGTGTCCACCTCGGCGATGCCGGGGATGCCTCGACGTTCGAGGAACGCGGACAGCGTGTCGGTGGACTGCCAGTGCGAGGGCAGGTCGGTCATCTCTCGGACGACGAAGCCACGCACCTGCAGCTCGGCGCTCTCGTCGGAGAAGCCGTTCGTGCCGTAGTTGCCCTGCAGCGGGTAGGTCATCGTCAGGATCTGCCCGCGGTAGGACGGGTCGGTCAGCGCTTCCTGATATCCCATCATCGAGGTGTTGAAGACCACCTCGCCGGTGGTGTGTCCGGGCGCGCCGACGCCGACCCCCTCGAAGACGCGGCCATCGGCCAGCACGAGCCATGCAGGTGGGCGTGGAGGCATCGTCACAGGGCGACTACCCGATCCGTTTCGTGCACGAGGCGTCCGCCGAAGATCGTGGCTACGACCCGTCCGCGCAACTGACGGCCGCCGAGGGGCGTGTTGTGGCCCTTCGAGGCGAACGTGCTCGGGTCGACGGTCCAGTACGCGTTCGGGTCGAGCAGCACCACGTCGCCCAGCGCACCGGGCGCCAGCGTCCCGATGCCCTCGAGGCCGGCGCGGGTGTCGAGGCCCCAAGCGCGCACGGGGCCGATCGTGAGGCGCTCGATGAGCGTCGGCAGGCTGATCGCGCCGTCGTGGACGAGTTTCATGCACAGCCCGAAGGAGGTCTCGAGCATCGTCAGGCCGGGAGAGGCGAGGTCGAATTCGATCTCCTTGTCGCTGGTCGAGTGCGGGGCGTGGTCGGTCGCGATACAGTCGATCACCCCGTCGCGCAAGGCGATCGCGAGCGCGGCGAGGTCGGACTCCTCGCGGAGCGGGGGGTTCACTTTCGCGTTCGTGATGTACTTCGCACTCCTGTAGTCCGCGCCGAACGCGACCTCCTCGTGCGTCAGGGTGAGGTGGTGCGGTGTGACCTCGGCGGTGACGCGCGCGCCGCGGGCGCGGGCGGCGGCGATGAGGGCGACCGAGCCGGCGGTGGAGACGTGGCAGATGTGCAGGTGCGCACCGGCCAGCTCCGCCAGCGCGATGTCACGAGCGACGAAGGTCTCCTCCGCGCTCGCCGGGCGGCCACGGAGGCCGAGGCGCGTCGCGACCCAACCCTCATGCATGTGCCCGCCGGCGACGAGCGACGGGTCCTCGCAGTGCTGTGCGATCGGCAGGCCAAAGCGCGTGGAGTATTCCAGAGCGTGGCGCATCAGGCTCGGGTCGGCGACCGCGTCGCCGTCGTCGGACAGCGCGACGACGCCCGCCGCGGCGAGCTCCCCCGCGGGGGAGAGCTCCTTACCGGCGCGTCCGCGGGTGATCGTGCCGATCGGAAGCACGCGCACGATCGCGCTGAGTTCCGCCTCGCGCAGCACAGACTCGACGGCGGCCTTGCTGTCGAGGGGCGGCGAGGTGTTCGGCATCGCGCAGACGGTGGTGTAGCCGCCGCGCGCCGCCGCGAGCGTGCCAGTGGCGATCGTCTCCTTGTGCTCCTGGCCCGGCTCCCGTAGATGCGTATGCAGGTCGACGAAGCCCGGCGTCACGATCAGCCCGGTGGCGTCGATGCGTTCCGCCTCGACGACCATGTCGCCCTCGTTCGGGCCGACGCGCGCGATGCGGCCATCGACGATCACGACGTCCGCGATGCCGTCGCGGCCGAGCGCGGGGTCGATGACC
>CAMDAY010000066.1 GCA_945888895.1 Dehalococcoides mccartyi
CGAGGCTGCCACGCACCGCGGCGTGAACCCGGCCGACCTCATCGCCGAGGTACGCGCGCGCGTCCCCCACACGATCCGCATCGAGGTCGAAGCGGACACGCCGCACCTCGCGCGGGCGGCCGCGGCGGGCGGTGCGGACTCCGTGCTGCTCGACAACATGCCGCCCGACATGATGCGCGCGATCGTCGAAGAGCACCGCACGAACCCTCGGACCGCACACGTCCTGTTCGAGGCATCCGGCGGCGTCCGCATCGAGACGATCGCGGCGATCGCAGCGACGGGCGTCGACCTCATCTCGGTCGGCGCGCTCACCCACTCCGCGTCCGCCCTCGATATCTCGCTCGACGTGCGGCCCGCATGACTGTGAACGTCGCACCACGAGATTCCGACCCCCTCGCCCATTTATGGGAGAGGGTTGGGGCGAGGGCCTCTGCCTGCGCACGCCCCGATCGCCCGACGCGCGAGGCCGCATGAACCAGGTCATCGTGATCTCCGGCCCGCCCGGTGCGGGCAAGACCTCCGTCGGCGAGGCGCTCATCGAGCGGTTCGACCGCATGCTGCTCGTCGAGGTCGAGGACGTGCGCCACATGGTGAAGGCGGGCTTCCGCCAGCCGTGGGCGGGCGACCAGCAGACGCGCGAGCAACTGGAGCTGGCGATCCGCAACGTCTGCGCGATCGCCCGCGAGTCGATCGCGGCGCGCTACTCCGTGGTAATCGTGGACGTCGTCCTCCCGTGGCAGGCCGAGCTGTACCGCGAGCTCCTCGCGCCGCTGGCGCCCGCCGCGCCGCTCCACTTCGTCACACTGCTCCCCAGCCTCGGTGCCACGCTGCAACGCGACGCGACGCGCGGCGCAGAATCGATCCCCGACCGCGTGCGCGCGGTCCACGCCGAGCTGACCGCCGATCGAGGCGCGCTGCCCGGCGCGATCCTCGACACCTCGGATGACGCGAGCGCGGCGCTCACCGCCGACCGCGTGCAGGACCTCGTCGCGCGGGGCGCGTCGTTGCTGGGGTAGCGCCTTCCGCGCGACCCGGTGGAGGTGCTTGAGCGGGGCGGCCATCCCCCTGCCCCCTTCCCTGCGCGGGAAGGGGGATGAATTGTTGGGGGTGAAGCCCCCAACAGGCCCCTGATCTTTGACCGAGATGGACGAAGGGGCTTCGCCCCTTCGTCTTCAACTTCTCCCGCGCCGGGGGGTAGGGGGGCCGCCCCACGCAAGCTACCCGCCCCCCTACTCCCGCCGAGGACGCTCGCGATCCGCGCTGTCGAGGATGATCGTGACCGGGCCATCGTTCTCCGACTCCACGAGCATGTGTGCGCCGAAGCGGCCCTCCTCCACCCGGAGGCCGCGGGCGCGGAGCGCGTCACGGACGCCATCGACGAGCGGAGCGGCGAGGTCCGGCGGCGCCGCGTCGGTGAAGGCCGGTCGGCGGCCTCGACGGGTGTCGGCGTAGAGCGTGAACTGCGAGACGAGGAGCACGGCACCGTCTGCGCCGAGATCCTCGACGCTGCGGTCCATACGAGCTTCGGCGTCGGTACCGGGCGCTCCGGGGAAGAGGCGCAGCTCCGCGATCTTACGGGCGCACCACTCCACCTCGGACGGGCCATCGCCGGGCGCGACGCCGAGGTAGACGAGCAGGCCCGCCTCGATCGCCCCGGTCTCGGTGCCGGCGACGGTAACGCGGGCGCGGCGGACGCGCTGGACAACGGCGCGCATCAGCGGCTCGCCATCCTCGAAGGCATCGGGGCGTCGAGGCTAGTCGTCGGACGAGGTGCTGGCCGCCGTCGAGGACGACGACGAGTTCGACGAGTCGGAGGACGACGACTCGGAGGAGGAGGACTCGCTCGACTTCGGCGGGGTCTTGGAGCGGACGCCCTTGGTGCCGTCGCCACCAGAGCTGCTGGAATCGCCGCGGCCGGAGGTCTTGTAGAAGCCGCCGGACTTGAACACGAGCGGCGGGGCGACAAGGACGCGACGAGCGGGCTTGCCGCAGCGCTCGCAGGGGTGCTCGACCGGCGAGTTGAACGGCTGCTGCAGTTCGTACTTATGTCCGGCTTCGCACCGGTAGTCGTACCGCGGCATGTGTACTCCAGATACTCGCCTGACCCGTCTACGTTACGTCACGCAGAGCGGGCGGAACAGGCGGCAAGTGTACGGAGCCGTCCGATCAGTGACAACGAGGTTGCCTCGGGGGCCCTCGACACCGCAGTTGCCCGCGAGGCCTCCGCCCAGCCATACTGATTGTTCGCACAGGTCAATCTTGAGCGACGAACCACAACCGCTGACGCCAGCCCGCGCGCACCAGCACGGGTAAATCTACGCGCCGGCCGATTTGAGAACAGGAGACCTCTATGGCCGCTGGTATTTCCATGCGCCAGATGCTGGAGGCGGGCGTCCACTTTGGACACCAGACCCGCCGCTGGAACCCGCACATGAAGCGGTTCATCTTCACCGAGCGCAACGGCATCCACATCCTTGACCTCGCGCAGACCGTCCAGCGCCTCGACAACGCCCTCGAGAAGGTGCGCGAGGTGGTGTCGGCCGGCGACCAGGTGCTCTTCGTCGGGACGAAGAAGCAGGCCCAGGGCATCATCGCCCAGGAGGCCCTGCGCGCCGGGATGCCCTTCATCAACACGCGCTGGCTGGGTGGCACGCTCACCAACTTCAGCACGATCACCAAGCGCATCGACCACTTCAAGTCGCTCGAGCAGCGCGTCGAGGGTGGCGAAGAGGCGCTCGAGGCGCAGGGCTTCACCAAGCGCGAGCGCATGGTGCTGGCCAAGGAGTTCGAGCGCCTGACGCGCTCGTTCGCCGGCCTGCGTAACATGACCCGCCTGCCCGGCCTGCTCTTCATCGTCGACCCGACGATGGAGGAGAACGCCGTGAAGGAGGCGAACCGCGCCGGCATCCCGATCATCGCGATGTGCGACACGAACGCCGACCCGGACGTGATCCAGTTCCCGATCCCCTCGAACGACGACGCGATCCGCGCCATCCAGCTGATGACGGCCCGCATCGCGGACGCCTCGCTGGAGGGCATCGCCGTCGGCGAGGTCGAGCAGCAGTTCCAGGCCGCCGCCGCGCCGTCCGAGGCGCCCGCTGCTCCTGAGGCTGCAGCTCCTGAGGCTGGGGGCCCGGAAGCCGCCGCCGAGTAGCTCGCCTCGGCGAGTTCTGTTTATCCAGACACGGGCGCCTGCGCGCGCCCCCGGACGCACGAGGATAGGGACATGGCAGTCAGCACTGAGGACGTGAAGAAGCTCCGCGAGGAGACCGGCGCTGGCGTCATGGACGCCAAGCGCGCGCTGGACGAGGCCGAGGGCAACTTCGAGAAGGCCAAGGCGGTCCTGCGCGAGCGCGGGATGGCCGCGGCGGCGAAGCGCTCCGAGCGTGAGACCGGCCAGGGCGTCGTGGAGGCCTACATCCACGGCGGCGGGCGCATCGGCGTCATCGTCGAGGTGCAGTGCGAGACGGACTTCGTCGCGCGCACCGACGGCTTCCGCCAGCTCGCCAAGGACGTGGCGATGCAGATCGCGGCGATGAACCCGCTGGCGCTCACGCCGGAGGAAGTCCCTGCCGAGCACAACGGCACCGCCGAAGAGAACGCGCTGCTCACGCAGAACTTCATCAAGGACGGCAGCCGCACCATCCAGCAACTGGTCCAGGATGTGGTCGCCACCACCGGCGAGAACGTCCGTATCGCTCGCTTCTCGCGGTTCGAGCTCGGGGCCTAGCCCGCGCGCCGCAAGGCGCTGGAGCACTCGGGAGAACGCAACGTTCATCACACGGCGCCCGCTCACACGTTGGGCGGGCGCTGCGTTATCGTCAGTTCGGGGCCAATACCGGCCCGGTGGAGGACACGATGACCGAAGAGATCCTCCTGGAGAGCGAAGAGCGGATGGACGCCGCGTTGCAGGCGTTCCGTCGTGACCTCGCCTCGGTACGCACGGGGCGCGCCTCGACCTCGCTCATCGAGCACCTGGGCGTCGACCTGTACGGCCAGCGGATGCAGCTGATCCAGCTCGCCAACCTCGGCGCGCCCGAGGCGCAGTTGCTGACGATCACCCCGTACGACCGAGGCTCCGTCGACGCGATCATTCGCGCGATCCAGGCGAGCGACCTCGGCATCATGCCGCAGAGCGACGGGCGCATCATCCGCCTGCCGATCCCCGCACTCACCGAGCAGCGGCGCAAGGAGTTCGTGAAGCAGGTGCAGGCGAAGGCCGAGGAAGGCCGCGTCTCCATCCGCAACGCCCGCCGTCACGCCAACGACGAGCTGAAGAAGCTCGTCCGCGCCGGCGAGGTGTCCGAGGACGACGAGCGCCACGCGAACGGCGAGGTCGACGCGCTCACCTCGAAGTACATCGAGCAGCTGGACGCCGCGGCCCGGGAGAAGGAGCGCGAGCTCCTGGAGGTCTAGCGTGGTCGTCACGTCCCGGACGGAGTCGCCGGAGGCCGAGCCGTCGGGATCCGGGCTCCCGCTGCCCGAGCTGACCTCGCGCCCGCGCCACGTCGCGATCATCATGGACGGCAACGGACGCTGGGCGAGGGCGCGTGGCCTCGGACGGTCCGAGGGGCACCGCGCGGGCGCCGAGGCCATCCGCCCGGTCATCGAGCGCCTCGCGGCGCACGGCGTCGAGGTGCTGACGCTCTTCGGCTTCTCGACCGAGAACTGGGGCCGCCCCCGCGCCGAGGTGCAGACGATCCTCCGCCTCGGCGGCGAGTTCATCGACCGCTACCTCGACGAGCTGCACCGGCAGGGCGTCCAGCTGCGCCACCTCGGCGACCCGGAGCGGCTGCCCGCCGCGCTCCAGAAGCGCGTGCGACACGCCGTCGAGCGCACCGCGCACAACGACCGGATGATCGTGAACCTCGCGTTCAACTACGGCGGCCGCGCCGACATCGTCGACGCCGTGCGGCGGCTCGTCGAGGAAGGCGTGCCGGCAGCGCTGATCACCGAGGACGCGATCACCTCACGCCTGGCGACCGCGGGGCTGCCGGAGCCGGACCTCCTGATCCGCACCGGGGGCGAGCGGCGCGTGTCGAACTTCCTCGTCTGGCAGAGCAGCTACTCCGAGTACTACTTCACCGACCTGCAGTGGCCGGACTTCGACGCCGCCGCCGTGGACGCAGCGCTCCTCGAGTACGCCTCGCGCCGCCGCCGCTTCGGGCGTGTCGACGACGGCGTCGAGGACAGCGATACCGCGATCACCGGCACGGGGGGCTGACCGGCCCGTGCTGCTCCAGCGACTGCTCGTCGCGGCCGTCGGTCTTCCGGTCCTCGGACTGCTGCTGTTCGCCCCGGAGCCGGTCTTCGCGATCGTCGTCCTCGCGCTGCTCGGCTACGCGGCGTTCGAGATGATGCACGCGGCGGAGCCGAACGCCCCGCTGGCCTACGGCCTGAGCGCCGCCGCCGCCACCGCCCTCTTCGCCGCGCTCACGCGCACCAACCCCGAGGTGCCCCTCGGCCTGCTGTTCCTCGTCACGCTTGCGACGATGGGGCTGCTGCTCTGGCCCACCTCGAGGCTCGCGGCAACGATCGGCGGATGGTGGATCGGCGCGGTGCTGTACGTCGGCGTGCTCGGCTCGCACTTCCTCCTCGCGCGGAACTTCATCGACGGGCGCGACTGGCTGATCGTGCTGCTCGCCATCACGTTCGCGACGGACACCGGGGCCTACGCCGTCGGACGTCTGCTCGGCCGCCACAAGCTCGCGCCCGCCATCTCGCCGAACAAGACCGTCGAGGGCGCAATCGGCGGGCTCGCCCTCGGCGCGGCGGCGGCGATCGGCGTGCCGATGCTGCTGGGCGTCGCGACGAGGATGCCCGGGCCGCTGTTGCTGGCCTCGGTCGTGCCGGTCGCGGCGATGGCCGGCGATCTGCTGGAGTCCGCGCTCAAGCGGCGGCTGAGCGTGAAGGACATGTCCGGGCTGCTGCCGGGGCACGGCGGGCTGCTCGACCGCCTCGACAGCCTGTTGCTCGCGGGGCCGTGCCTATACTGGATTGTGCGATGGCTCCAGGCATGACCCCCCACTCTCCTGTTCGTAATGGCCCTCCCGGGCCGGGTCCCACGCGCGTGGCGGTGCTCGGCTCGACCGGCTCCGTCGGCGAACAGGCGCTCGATGTCGTGCGCAGCATGCCCGATCGCTTTCGCGTGGCGGCCCTCGCCGCCGGCCTGAACACCGCCCGCCTGCGCGCCCAGCTCGATGAGTTCCGCCCCGCCGCCGCCAACGTGCGCGTCGGCCTCGAGGCCGACGCGCTGCGCACGGCATTCCCGGACACGGACTGGCCATCCCTCGAAGAGATCGCTGTCCGAGACGATGTCGATGTTGTGATGGTCGCGACGAGCGGGCTCGCCGGGCTCGCACCGACGATCGCCGCGCTGCGCGCGGGCAAGAAGGTCGCGATCGCCAACAAGGAGACGCTGGTCGTCGGCGGGCACGCCGTGCGCGCCGCGCTCGCCGAGGGCGCCCCGCGCGGCGCCGAGTTGCGCCCCGTGGACTCCGAGCACTCCGCGATCTGGCAGTGCCTCTGGGGCGAGGCCCCGGAGAGCATCGACCGGCTCACGCTGACCGCCTCGGGCGGCGCGTTCCGCGACCTCGCGGCGAGCGACCTCGACGCCGTCACCCCGGCGCAGGCGCTCGAGCACCCGACGTGGAAGATGGGGCCGAAGATCACGATCGACAGCGCGACCCTCTTCAACAAGGGCCTCGAGGCGATCGAGGCGCGCTGGCTGTTCGACATCCCGCTGGATCGCGTCGACATCCTCGTGCACCGCGAGAGCGTGGTGCATTCGATGGTGACGTTCCGCGACGGGTCGGTGAAGGCGCAGCTCGGCGAGCCCGACATGCGGTTACCGATCCAGGTCGCGCTCGCCTACCCCGACCGCGCGCCCGCACAGCCCGCGCCCGCGCTCGACCTCGCGCGCCGCGGGACGCTGCACTTCGAGGCGATCGACCTCGCGCGCTACCCCGCGCTCGGCGTGGTGCTCGAGGCCGGCCGGCGCGACGACACCTCTGCCGCCGCCGTCGCGGGCGCGGACGAGACGGCCGTCGCGCACTTCCTCGCGGGCCGTTGCTCCTTCACCGACATCCCACGTCTCCTCGCGCGAGCGCTGGAGGCCCACACCCCCGTGGCCACACCCGACCTCGACGCCCTGCTGGGCGCCGAGGCGTGGGGCCGGCAGTTCGTCGACGACCTGGTCGCGACGGGCACATTGAAATGACCGAGGTGCTGCGATGAACGAAGAATGGCGCGAACGCGCGACCCCCTTCTCGGTGTCGAAGGATCCGAACGCCGAGGGCGAGCCGGGCGGCAACGGCTGGCAGAACTGGATCTCGCTGGGCATCGTCGCGGTCGGAATCGTGCTGGCGGCGATCTTCGCGCGCAGCGCGTTGCAGAGCACGACGCTGTTCCTGCTGATCCTGCTCGGCCTCGTGATGGCCCACGAAGCGGCGCACTTCTTCACGGCGAAGGCGTTCGGCATCCACGTCCACGAGTTCGCCTTCGGCTTCCCGCCCCGCATCTGGGGCAAGCGCTTCGGCGAGACGCTCTACAGCATCAACTGGCTCCCTATCGGCGGCTTCGTGCGCCTCGAGGGCGAAGAGGCGCCCGAGGGACCTCGATCGTTCGCGACACAGGCGGCGTGGAAGCGGTTCATCGTGCTGGCCTCCGGCGCGGTCATCAACCTGCTGCTCCCGCTCGTCCTCTTCGCGTTCGCCCTCACCTTCCCGCACCAGATCCCGGAGGGCCGCGCGGTCGTCACGGGCATCATGCCGGGCACCCCTGCCGAGACCGCCGGCCTGCAGACCGGCGACGTGATCCTGACGGTGGCCGGTCGCGAAGCGAAGAACATCGTCGAGGCGTCTCGCTACGTGCGCCTGAACCAGGGCAAGACCTTCGACGTCGAGGTCCGTCGAGGCAGCGAGACGAAGAACGTGGCCGTCTACGGGCGCTGGGCGCCCCCGGCGGGGCAGGGCCCGACGGGCATCAGCATCGCGCCCGTGACGGTGAACCCGGCTGACGGCCGTCCGTACACGGTGACCGAGCAGCAGCCGCCGTGGGAGTCGATCCCGAACGCCGCGCGCATGACGTGGGACACGATGATCCTCGCCCGGAACGAGGTCATCGGGTGGTTCAAGGGCACGGGCGGCCCGCAGCTCGCAGGCCCGGTCGGCATCGCCCAGACCACGGGCGAGGTCGCGCGATCCTCGGAGACCGCGGGCGGCGCCATCGCTCCGTTGCTGGAGCTGGCCGCACTGCTCTCGATCAACCTCGGCATCATGAACCTGCTCCCGCTGCCGATGCTCGACGGAGGCCGCATCTTCTTCTTGCTGATCGAGGTCGTACGCGGCGGCAAGCGCATCGCCCCGGAGCGCGAGGCAATCGTGCACATGATCGGCTTCGCCGCGTTCGCGCTGCTGGCGATCGTCGTCACGTTCGCCGACATCTCGCGCATCCTCGGCGGCGGCTCCTCGCTGCCATAGTGCTGCAGGAGTCATAGTGCCGCACGAGACGGCGACCACGATCCTCCGCTGGCGCGACGCCACCGGCCTCGGCCTCGAGCACGCGGTGTTCGAGGATCGCGGCGACCACGAGGGCGTGTCGTTCGACAGCGTCGTGATCGCGCCGCCCGAGGACGGCTACGCCTTCGCGTACAGCGTGCGCTGCGACCGCTCGTGGCGCGTCCGGGAGGCGTCCATCCTCCTCGTCGGCGCGCCGGAGCCGCTCGAGCTGCGGTGCGACGGCCTCGGCCACTGGTGGGACGCCGACGGCGGCGTACTGGACGCGCTCGCTGGCTGCATCGATGTCGACATCGTCGCAACGCCGCTGACCAACACGCTGCCGATCCGCCGCCTGCGGCTGCGCGAGCGCCACTCGGAGACGATCCGCGTCGCTTACATCGACCTCCCCACGCTGACCGTGCGCGCCGACGAGCAGCGGTACACCCGCATCGGCCTCCGGTCCTACCGCTTCGAGTCGCTCGCGACCGGCTTCACCCGCAACATCGAGGTGGACGACGCGGGCTTCGTCCTCGACTACCCCGGCCTGTTCACCCGCGAACAGTAGCCGAGGTGTCCTAACCAACCCACGACGTGGTTGCGTTACCCTGAGAGCCTCGACACCTCATGCAGCGATAGGCAACTCGATGGCCCCGATCCGCCGTAAGCCCACCCGCGCCGTCCGAGTCGGCCACGTCCAGATCGGCGGCGGCGCGCCAATCGCCGTGCAGTCGATGGCCGCCACGCGCACGCAGGACATCGAGGCGACCGTCCGGCAGGTGCAGCTGATCCACGACGCGGGCGCGGACGTGATCCGCATCGCGTGCGACTCGCGGCAGGACGTCGAGGCGCTCGCCGAGGTGCGTGCGCGCACCCGTGACCACCTCGTCAACGGCAAGGCCCCCACGCTCTCCGTCGACCTGCAGGAGAACTACCGGCTCGCCGAGATCGTCGCTCCGCACGTGGACAAGATCCGCTACAACCCCGGCCACCTGCACCACCACGAGAAGTCGAAGTCGATCCGCGACAAGGTCGCGTACATCGCGGACATCGCCGTGAAGCACGACATCGCGCTGCGCGTCGGCGTGAACTGCGGCTCCGTGGACCCCGAGAAGACCGCGAAGTTCGGTGACGACGACGTTGGCGCGATGGTGGAGAGCGCGCTCGAACACGCGCAGATGCTGGACGACCTCGGCTTCTCGAGGTTCGTCGTGTCGCTGAAGGACTCCGACTGGCGCAAGGTGCTGGAGGGCAACCGCCGCTTCGCCGCGCAGCGCCCGGACGTCCCGTTGCACCTCGGCGTGACCGAGGCGGGCATGCCGCCCGACGGCATCATCAAGACGCGCATCGCCTTCGAGCAGCTGATCGCGGAGGGCATCGGCGACAC
>CAMDAY010000067.1 GCA_945888895.1 Dehalococcoides mccartyi
GGCGATGACCATCGGCACGCCCATCTCCGCCGCCTTCGCCGCGGCTGCTTGAACCACGCGCTGCGCTGCCTCGCTGCTGATCGACCTGCGCTCAACTGTGTCTGCCATCGTGTCCCTCACTTCTGACGGGGTACGGCGATAGCCCCCTCGCTATCGCACTCCCGCGTCGCCTGTGTAGCACGACCACGGCGCCTTGAGCAGCCCCGCGCGGGAGCGCGCCTTCGATGCCCTACGAGGCACCGTCTCTCCGCACACCGCCCCGCCGGTCTGGACGCCGTGCGGGCATGGGATGCCCGCGGATGCCGTGGTCATCGCTCTGTTCCTCGTGCCCCTCACGCACGAGATCGGGGTCCTCGTCGCGGGGTGGGCGCGCACCGCATGGCGCAGCATGCGAGGCACCAGCCCGCCCGTGTAGCGCTGCCGCCACGCAGCCTCAGCGCAGGCCGAGAGCGATGCCCGGCGGACGCGGGAACTGCGCGGAACAGAACCTGATGTCCACTCCGGGGATGTCGCGACCGTCCACCGAGAAGGTCACGCGGGCGCCCGCCACGAGCGGGGGCTTCGGGTCGATGTTGAACGACCAGTTCCCGGCATCATCCGCGATCGTCTGTCCCACGCGCGCACCGTTGAAGAACGCCTCCACGCGCTGCCTCGGACTGATGCCGGAGCCGTATGCCTTGTACGGCACGTCACTGAGACCGCAGCCCGAGGGCAGGGCGTGCGCCGTACCCGAACTGGCGGTCCCCGTGGTCGCGGACGCTGTCGTCGCACCCGCCTTCGTGCCCGCGAGCGCGAAGCCGGGCGATACCGGGGACTGCCCGCCGAGCGGCTTGAAACGCTGCCCGGAGTCGAGGCCGTCCACCCACAGCGACAACGTCTCCCCGCTCGTATACAGGTTCGGCGGCAGGTCGATGCTCCAGTGCCCTTGCGCATCGGCCGACGCCCGCACGAGCGTCGTGTCGCCTCGACGGATCTCGACGACCTGCCCCGCCCGCAACCCACCGCCGTACGCTCGGTACGGCAGCGCGGGGCGGCCGGTTGCCGACGAGCCACCCGAGGACGGGATAGGCGGCCCGGACACCTCCGAGGCACCCGTGCTCGCTGAGGGCACCGAGGCGGCCCAGTAGGTCAGTGCGGCTGCTGCGCCCGAGACGCCGAACAGCGCCACCACCAGCACCGCCGCAAGTGGCACGCCGAGCCTTGAGGTACCGGGCCGCAGCGGAGGGGCCGTCGGAGGGCCATCCACCGTGTGACGCGCGAGCCGCCACGAGAGCAGGACCATGCCCAGGATATTGAGCACCGGCAGCAGCATCCCGAGGCCCCACCACCGCGACATCCCGGCTCGCGGCGTCGCCCACACCGTGAGGATCATCGCGACGCCGGTCGCGAGCACCGCAGCCACGACCCTCCTCGCTTCGCCGGGCGGCACGTCCGGAGCGATGCGCGCGAGCAGCGCCGACGGCAGCAGCAGCACGCCGAGCACGACGAGGAACAGGATCGACATCGCGCCCAGCAGGAAGAGCAGGAACCAGCCGACCTTGCGGACCATGCGATGCGACCTCTCGAACCCTCGCGGGCTGACACGCATCCTAGCGCCGCGACTTACGCGGAGAGCGCGACCCAGAGCAGCCGCGCCGCGACGAGGAGCAACGCGCCACCCAGCGCGCGGAGGATCGTGTCCCCGCGCACACGGTGGGAGTAATGTGCGCCGGCCTGCGCGCCAACGATCGCGCCGGCCGCGATCGCACTGGCGCGCGCCAGGGTCAGGTCCCACGTCAGCGTCCCGTGGGCGACATGCACCGCGGTCGCCTCGAGCGCCATGACCGCCAGCACGAACTGGCTCGTCGCGGTCGCCACATACACCGGGAAGCGCAGCATCATCAACATCGCCGGCACGTACACGATGCCGCCGCCGATGCCAAGGAGGCTGGAGATGAAGCCGACCACCGCGCTGATCGACAGGCCCTGCCACAGGCGGTAGCTGTACACGAACGACAGACCGTTCCGGTCTGTCAGGCGGCGGCGGATCACGCCTCGACCGGTGAGCGGCGCACGGATCGCCGTGGTCTCGGGGCGGGGCAGCAGCAGCCACACTCCGATCGCGCCGAGGAAGGCCGCAAAGATCATGTTGAACTGCTGCCTCGGGATATACGCGACGAGCACGGCGCCGGCGACCGCGCTTGGCAGCGTCGCGGCCGCGAAGAGCAGGCCCGTGCGGAAGTCGATACGCCCGTGCCGCCAGTACGCGAACGTGCCGGAGCAGGCATTCGCCAGCACGACGAACAGCGACATCGCGGTAACCGTCTTCGGTGACATGTCGGGGTAGATGAAGAGCAGGATCGGGACGAGCAGGAACCCGCCGCCCGAGCCGACGAGGGTACCGAACGCGCCGAGCGCGACGCCGATGAGCGCCAGCAAGCCGAACTCGACCACGTGGTGCCTCTGCCTGAAAGAACTGCGGTTGTCCGGTCGTCCAGTCCCCACACCCTACCGCCGTCGAGGCGCGCGCGCACGGGCGTCGAGACGCAGCAACGAGCGCGGGCAACGCGGTACGCTGGCGTCACGCCGCGCACCTCGTGCGGCCCGCAGGCTGTGAGGACGATCGATGCCCGAGTTCGCTGCCCGACGCCGTCGACTGATGAGCCAGATGGGCCGGGGCAGCGCGGCGGTGTTCGTCTCGGCGCAGGAGTCGAATCGCAACGGCGACGTGGACTACCCCTTCCGGCAGGACTCGACGTTCTACTACCTGACAGGCTTCGAGGAGCCGAACGCCGTCGCCGTGCTCCGCCCCGGCCACGACGAGCCGTTCGTCATGTTCGTGAGGCCTCACGACCCCGAGCAGGCAATCTGGGTCGGCCCCCGCGCAGGCGTCGAGGGTGCTTGCGAGCGCTTCGGGGCGGATGCCGCGTTCCCCATCGAGGAGCTCGACGAGAAGCTCGGCGGCCTGCTGTCGAGCGCCACGACGCTCTACTTCCCCTTCGGAGAGGTCGAGCATTCGCACGTGGAGCCGCTGATCGCGCGGCACATCGCACGGCGGCGCGCGGCGGCGCAGCGCGGGATGGCGCCCCTCGAGGACGTGCGGGACCCGCTGCCGCTCGTAGACGCGCTGCGCGTCGTGAAGAGCCGCGCCGAGGTGGCCGCGCTCCAGGCAGCCATCGACGCGACTGGCGCGGGCCTCGTCGCCGCGATGCGCGCCACCCGCCCCGGCCTGCACGAGTACGAGGTGCAGGCGATCCTCGAAACGGAGTACCGGCTGGCCGGGTCGCCTCGCGATGGCTTCCCGACGATCGCCGCGGCGGGCGAGCACTCCTGCACGCTCCACTACACCGCGAACCGCGCGCGCATCGAGGACGGCGACCTGTTGCTGCTCGATACCGGCGCAGAGATCGACTACTACGGCGCGGACGTGACCCGCACCTTCCCCGCGAACGGCAAGTTCACCTCGGCGCAGCGGGACGTCTACCAGATCGTGTGGGAGGCGCAGGCCGCTGGCATCGCGCGCGTGCGCCCCGGCGTGACGTTCCACTCCGTCCACAACGCCGCGCTGAAGGTGCTGGTGCAGGGCCTGATCGACCTGCGCATCCTGCGAGGCAGCGTGCAGAGCAACATCGAGCGCGACGCCTACCGGCCGTACTTCATGCACGGCACCAGCCATTGGCTCGGCCTCGACGTCCACGACGCCGGCATCTACCGCGCGAACGGCAAGTCGACGCAGCTCGTGCCGGGCATGGTGCTGACGGTGGAGCCCGGCCTCTACCTCGCGACCGACGCGCCGCGCGTCCCGAAGCGCCTCCGGGGCATCGGCGTCCGCATCGAGGACGACGTCCTCGTCACCCCGTCCGGCCGCCGCAACCTCAGCGCCCGCATCCCCTCGACCGTCGAGGACCTCGAGGCGATCGTCGGGCAGGGGTAGCGAGGGCCCTCACGCTGCTCCCAGATGGCAGACCGTTCTGACCTGTTCCGGATCCGGGATGCTTGAAGGGCGAAGCCCTTCAATTTCAACCCCTCCCGGCGCGGGAGGGGCAGGGGTGGGTCGCCCCACGCGGTTCCTCAGCGATCGTCGCACGGTTACGAACAGCTCGCCGATCCGGCTCGGGTGCCCTCGTGAACACCGTGTTTCCAGAGAATTCTCGCTGATCCTCGCACGCCATAACGACATCTGAATCTACGGGCTGTCCGTGTTGTCACGTTATTTTTGATCACCCGATCGAGCGCATTGACAGGCCTCGCAGGGGGATCAATCATCACCTTCGCGCCTGAGTTAGACGCTCAAGCGCATGAGCAGTTATCCACAACCCCTAGTACCTCCGCCGCCCACCGACCCCAAGATCTTGGGGGACTCCCGCGACGGGACTGACTCGACAGAGGTCGAGGAGAAAGGTCCCCACCCATGCGCATTCCGCGCCGCTTCACCACCATCGCCGGCTCCGAGGCGGACACCTACGCCGGCGTCCCCTTCACGAAGCGCACCTCCCGCATCGTCAACCCCGATGGCTCGGTGGTCTTCGAGGCGCCGAACATCGACATGCCGGCGCAGTTCTCGCAGGTCGCGACGGACATCATGGCGCAGAAGTACTTCCGCAAGGCCGGCGTCCCCGCCGAGACCGTCGCGGTCGCCGAGGATGGCGTGCCGGAGTGGCTGCAGCGCCGCGTCCCCGCCGCCGGCACCACGATGGGTGGCGAGGACGACGCGCGCCAGACGTTCCACCGCCTCGCCGGCACGTGGACGTACTGGGGCTGGAAGCACGGCTACTTCGACACCGAGGAGGACGCGCGCGCGTTCTACGACGAGCTGTGCTCGATGATGGCGTCGCAGAAGGCCGCGCCGAACTCGCCGCAGTGGTTCAACACCGGGCTGCACTGGGCCTACGGGATCACCGGCCCCGCCCAGGGCCACTCGTACATCGACCCGACGACCGGCGAGATGATGCGCTCCACGAACGCGTACGAGCGCCCTCAGCCGCACGCCTGCTTCATCCAGTCCGTGGCGGACGACCTCGTCAACGAGGGCGGCATCATGGACCTGTGGACGCGCGAGGCGCGCATCTTCAAGTACGGCTCCGGCACCGGATCGAACTTCTCCAACATCCGTGGCGAGGATGAGTCGCTCTCCGGCGGCGGCAAGTCGTCCGGCCTGATGTCGTTCCTGAAGATCGGCGATCGCGCCGCGGGCGCGATCAAGTCCGGCGGCACCACGCGCCGCGCCGCGAAGATGGTGATCGTCGACGCTGACCACCCCGACGTGGAGCAGTTCATCGAATGGAAGGCCAACGAGGAGCAGAAGGTCGCCGCCATGGTGACCGGCTCCCGCGTCACGCGCCGCCACCTGCAGGCCGTGTTCGAGGCGACTGTGGACGGCCTCGACCCCAAGACCAACCGCGACCTGCGCAAGGGCGTCCGCGCCGCGCGTGCCGACGGCGTGTCCGAGGTCTACATCCAGCGCGTGATGCAGCTCGCCGAGCAGGGCGCCGAGGTCATCGATTTCCGCGAGTTCGACACGGACTGGCAGGGTGAGGCGTACAACACCGTCTCCGGCCAGAATTCGAACAACTCCGTGCGCGTCACCGCCGACTACCTGGACGCCGTGCGCCACGACCGCAACTGGAACCTGACGCGCCGCACCGGCGACAAGGGCATCCACCGCACGCTGCGCGCCCGCGACCTGTGGGACCGCATCGCGCTCGCCGCGTGGCAGAGCGCCGACCCCGGCCTCCAGTACGACACGACGATCAATGAGTGGCACACGAGCCCGGCGGGCGGCCGCATCAACGGCTCCAACCCCTGCTCCGAGTACATGTTCCTGGACGACACGGCGTGCAACCTCGCGTCGCTCAACCTGCTCGCGTTCACGAACGTCGAGACGGGCGAGTTCGACCTCGAGGGCTACGAGCACGCGACGCGGCTGTGGACAGTCGTGCTCGAGATCTCCGTGCTGATGGCGCAGTTCCCGAGCCCGATCATCGCGCAGCAGTCGTACGACTACCGCACGCTTGGCCTCGGCTACGCCAACCTCGGCGCGCTGCTCATGCTCGAGGGCATTCCGTACGACTCCGACGCGGCGCTCGCCTGGACCGGCGCGCTGACGGCGATCCTCACCGGCGTGTCGTACGCGACCTCCGCCGAGATGGCGCGTGAGCTCGGCCCGTTCCCGAAGTTCGCCGAGAACCGCGATGCGATGCTGCGGGTCATCCGCAACCACCGCCGTGCGGCCTACAACGCCCCCCTCGACCGCTACGAGGGCCTGACCGTCATGCCGAAGGGCATCGACCAGGAGCTGACGCCCACCAACTTCCTGCAGGCCGCGCAGGACGCGTGGACCCGTGCCCTCCGCCTGGGCGAGGAGTACGGCTACCGCAACGCGCAGGCCTCGCTCATCGCCCCCACGGGCACCATCGGGCTGCTGATGGACTGCGACACCACGGGCGTCGAGCCGGACTTCGCGCTGGTGAAGTTCAAGAAGCTCGCCGGTGGCGGCTACTTCCGCATCATCAACGAGTCGGTGCCGACGGCGCTCAAGCGCCTCGAGTACACGAAGGACCAGATCAAGGCGATCGTCCAGTACTGCGTCGGCACGCAGCTTCTGGAAGGCGCGCCGCACATCAACCGCAACGCGCTCGCGCAGAAGGGCTTCACGCAGCCGGCGCTCGACCTCGTCGAGAACGGCCTAAAGACCGCGTTCCACATCTCGTTCGTCTTCAACCGCTTCCAGCTGGGCGACGACTTCTGCCGCGACACCCTCGGGTTCACGGACGAGCAGATGCGCACGCCGGGCTTCAACATGCTCGAGGCCCTCGGCTTCACGAAGGAGCAGATCGAGGCGGCGAACGACCACATCCTCGGTCGCATGACGGTCGAGGGCGCCCCGCACCTGAGTGCGCACGACCTGCCGGTCTTCGACTGCGCCAACAAGTGCGGTAAGTACGGCACGCGCTACATCGCCCCGATGGCGCACGTGCGCATCCTCGCGGCGGCGCAGCCGTTCATCAGCGGCGCCATCTCGAAGACCATCAACATGCCGAACGAGGCCACCGTCCAGGAGGTCAAAGACGTCTACATGGCGGCCGCCGACACGATGGTGAAAGCGCTCGCGCTCTACCGCGACGGCTCCAAGCTCTCGCAGCCGCTCGCCGGCATGGCCTTCGATGACTTCGACCTGTTCGAGGATGAAGAAGCCGCCGACAACATGCCGGTGGACGCGGTGGTTGCCGCGGCCGAGCGCATGGTCGGCATGATGCGCGGCGAGCGTGACTCGCTGCCCTCGCGCCGCGCCGGGTACACGCAGAAGGCGAAGGTCGGCGGGCACACGATCTACATCCACACGGGTGAGTTCGACCGCCGCCCCGGCGAGCGCCCGCGCCTCGGCGAGCTCTTCGTCGACACGTCGAAGAACGGCGCTGCGTTCAACGCGCTGATGAACTGCTTCGCGATCTCGGTATCGATGGGCCTCCAGTACGGCGTGCCGCTGGAGAAGTTCGTGGACACCTTCGTCTTCACGAAGTTCGAGCCGTCCGGCCCGGTGATGGGCCACGACCGCATCAAGTTCTCGTCGTCGATCATCGACTACATCTTCCGCGAGCTGGCGGTGACGTACCTCGACCGCAACGACCTCGCGCACGTCGGCGAGCAGGAGTCGGTCACGGACTACCAGGCGGACGACCAGCAGCAGCCCGCTGCTGTCGCGGCCTCGGTCGCCCCGGTCGCGGCCATCGCACCCGCTCCCGTGGCCCCGGCGCCAGTGGCACCACGGCCCACGCCCGTCGTGGCTGCTGCGCCCGCCCCGGTGGGCGTCGCGGTCGCCTCCGTGGCACCAGCCCGCGCCGTAAACACCACGCTCCTCGAAGAGCGCGCGGCAATCCTCGAGGCCCGCCAGAAGGGCTTCGAAGGCGACCCGTGCGAGGAGTGCGGCCAGCTGATGATGGTGCGCAACGGCACCTGCATGAAGTGCATGAACTGCGGCGCGACGAGCGGCTGCAGCTAGCACCCACGCCTCGGAGGGAACACGCAGAAGGGGAGGTCGATGGCCTCCCCTTCTGCATGTCGAGGTACATGCGTAAGCATCGAATGTTGAGACACCCCGAGGCACGCGGTAACGTGGGTGCCAGGAGTCGATGACGATGGCCAATCTCGCTTCGCTGCCTGAGTTCCTCGCACTGCAGAACGCGTCGTTCGACGCGGTGGGGATCGTCGACTCGCAGGGGCACTACGTCTGGGTCAACGACACGAGCATTCGGCTCTTCGGCTACTCGCGCGAGGAGATCCTCGGCAGCCACTTCCGGTCGCACCTCCTGCCGGACGACGTGGAGGCGCACGCGATGACCGAGGCGCTGAACGGTGGCCCGGCCGTCGAGGTGCGCCGGGTGCAGTGCAAGAACGGCGCCGTGCGGACGATGCGGACCGAGCTCACGCCGCTCGGCGAGGGGCAGGTGCTGATCCACGCGATCGACCTGACGCCGTGGTGGGAGTTGCGCCGGATGAAGGCGGACTGACCTCCCGTGTGGCAGCGCGCGCCTGACATGTGCGACCGCCCCCGTGGCCGCTATCGTGTGCGCGAAGCACCGAGGAGCCTGCGATGACGATCGAGCGAATCAACCCCAGCGGCCTGAGCCACCCGCCCACGTACTCCCACGCGGTGAAAGCGACCGGCGGCAGCACCGTCTACATCTCCGGGCAGGTGCCCCTCGACGCCCACGGCAAACTGGTCGGCGGGAGCGACTTCGAGGCCCAGGCGCGGCAGGTGTACGCCAACCTGCGCACCGCGCTCGGCGCCGTCGGCGCGGACTTCTCAAACGTCACGAAGTTCACTACCTACGTGGTGGACTACGAGCCGGAGCACCGCGACATCATCGGCCGCCTGCGGCTCGAGGTGATGGGGGACCAGCTCGCGGCGAGCACCCTCGTCGGCGTGCAGGCGCTCGCGCTGCCCGACTTCCGCATCGAGATCGAGGCGATCGCCGTCCTCGACTAGGCACCGGCGACCACTACCGTCGGCGCGCGCTCACACCCGTGCGGTAAGGTGACGGCTGCACCCAACCCTTATCCAACTCATGCATGGGAGATCACATGGCCGACATCACTCGAACCGCGACCGCCGTCTGGGACGGCCCCCTGACGACCGGCAGTGGGACGTTCACCGTCAACAGCGGTGCGATCCCGCAGCAGGCCGTCTCGTGGGCCGCCCGCACCGAGGAGCCCAACGGCAAGACCAGCCCGGAGGAGCTCCTCGCCGCCGCGCACGCCAGCTGCTTCGCGATGGCCTTCTCGGCCACGCTCGGCCGCGCCAAGACCCCGCCGGAGCAGCTCACAGTGACCTCCGTCGTCACGTTCGCCCCGAAGGAGGGCGGCGGGTTCCGCGTCTCCAGCAGCGCGCTGACCGTGCGCGGCAAGGTGCCCGGCATCGACCAGGCGCAGTTCGACGAGCTGGCGAAGGCGGGCGAGGCGGGCTGCCCCGTCTCCAACGCGCTCCGCGGCAACGTCGACATCACCGTCGAGGCGATCCTCGAGTAGTCGCCTCGCGCGCACAACACAGAGCGGGGGAGGCCATCGGCCTCCCCCGTTTGCTTGCGCATCGATCGCTAGGTGTTGCTGCGAGGGTCGTACAGCATGGTCTGCGTGTTACTGCCCCGCCGCGTAGGACGAGTCGATCGCCGACCCCGAGATCGGATCAGGACGGTCCGTCCATCGACGGCGCCGCAGGGCTCGCTGCGGATGGTGTGGCATCCGGGCCGGACGATCGCTGAGGCTGCACCCGCTGTGAACCGGGCATGAATGCGGCGTTCTCTGGGAACAGATCGCGTGCCACCTCACACCGCCGTACCCGCGGTGTGA
>CAMDAY010000068.1 GCA_945888895.1 Dehalococcoides mccartyi
GCTCCCGCCGCCGCCCGAGCGGCACCGGCACGACGACGTCCGGTCGCCACTCCGCCGGCACGACCGCCGCCGCCGCGTGCCCGATCGGCTCGAGGTGCGCGGTGATGCCGCGGAACTTCGCCTCCAGCAGCGCGCGCCGCGCGAGCCCCTCGAAGCGGAACGGCGCACGGAGCGCCTCGAACGCCGGAGCGTCCGACCCACCCTCGGCGCACCGCTCGCAGCGTCGAGGCGGCTCGGACAACGCGGGGGGCCGCACGCCCGGTGCCCAGCACCGCTCACACCGCGCGCCGTCCGCGACCGGCAGCAGCGCCACGAACGCCTCGTGCAGCGACGCCCCGAACGCCCCACAGGCGATGCACCGCTGCGGCAGCAGCACGTCCCACAACTCATCGACTAGCGTCCGCGCCAGCGAGCGTCGCGCCCGACCCGTCGAGGTAGCCTCGGTGTCCATGCCGCGCAGCATGACATGCGGGCGCGCGGCTGCGCATGGGGCGGGCGCCCGACGGGGTGCGACATCGACTGGGCAAGTGGCGTCGAAGTGGCAGCGTGGGGCGGCCCATCCCCCTGCCCCCTTCCCTGCGCGGGAAGGGGGATGAATGGCGAGGGCTTCGCCCTCGCGCTCCCCCGAGACCGAGTGCTTCGCACCTCGGACTCACTGATCGCAGAACCCTGAACGCATCGCGAGCGTCGGGAGACTCTCGGTTTCGGAATGGGGCCGTCGGCACGTACCTCTGGGCTTCGGTACGAATCACTCGCACCAACTCCACGCGGCCACGCCGAGCTCCGCCGGGAGTGTGAGGGGCGCAGCTCCTCACACTTGGTTCCTCTTCTTCTGAACCCCTCCCGCGCCCCGCGCGAAGCGCTGTTCTTCTTGAAGGCACGAGGGGCAGGGGTGGGCCGCCACGCGCGGCCACCTCGACCTGACTCGCCACGTCGAGGTCACACCCGGTCGGGCCACCGCCGCTCCGCACCTATACTGGGCATATGC
The DNA here is from genome assembly GCA_945888895.1 of Dehalococcoides mccartyi. GTDB lineage: Bacteria > Chloroflexota > Dehalococcoidia > UBA2979 > UBA2979 > SHYQ01. The sequence continues at coordinate 989 of CAMDAY010000068.1, forward strand.
AGATCACCGTCCGCCTGTTCGCCGGACTCAAGGACATCGCAGGCCACGAGCTCGTCGAGGAGTTCGCCGAGTCGAGCGTCAGCGTCTCCACGCTGCGAGACCGCCTGCGCGACACGCAGCCCGCGCTGCGCCCCTACCTCGGCCGCGTCGCGATCGCGGTGAACGAGGAGTACGCCCCCGACCTCAGCATCCCGCTGCACGACGGCGACACGGTCGCCCTCATCCCCCCGATCTCTGGCGGCGCGCCCGGTGCGGCCAACGAGACGCCGAAGTACCTCGTGACCCACGAGGTGCTGAACGTCGCCGCCATCCGCGACGCGGTGATGACCCCCGCCTCCGGCGCCGTCGTCCTCTTCGAGGGCGTCGTCCGCAACCACCACGAGGTGCGCGACGTCCTCCGGCTGGAGTACGAGGCGTACGAGAGCATGGCCGAGCGCGAGCTGCACCGCGTGGGCGAAGAGACCCTCGCCGCATACGCCACCCGCGAGGTCCACGACATCGCCATCCACCACCGCCTCGGCGCCCTCGGCGTCGGGGACACCTCGCTGGTCGTCGCCGTCAGCGCCGCCCACCGCGCCGACGCCTTCGAGGCAGCCCTGCGCGCGGTCGACCGCGTGAAGGAGACGGTGCCGGTGTGGAAGAAGGAATGGGGCCCGGACGGCTCTCACTGGCAGGAAGGCATCCAGCCTCGCCCCTGACGCTGCGACTGACGCGCGCGTGATATTTGCGCACGGCACCGTTACGTGGCCGTTACAAAAGCACCATGCCGTGTCGTACAGTCTCTGACGCGCAGATGTGCGCCAGGCACGCCTCACGACCATGGAGAACTGCATGACCCTCATTCGTCCCCGCATCCGCATGGCCCTCCGCGCCGCCGTCCTTGGCGTCGTCGCGGTGGCGATCCTCGCCACCACCGCGCTCAACACCTCGACCGTCGAGGCGCAGACCATCCCCTTCAAGGCATGGGGGTCGGGCCGCGCGTCCGGCGACGTGATCAAGGCGTTCAAGGGCACGGCGGAAGTCGGGACGGTCACCGTGGGCTCGACCGGCCAGTGGGAGATCAACATCTTCCTGGGAGGCAGCGCGAATGTCGCGAACAGCGACATGATCAACTTCACCGTGAACGGCGCTGCCGCGAAGGAGACAGTCTCCTTCGCCTCGGGCCAGTTCGCACCGGTCCCGGGCCTCGTCTTCACGCTCACCAGCCCCGCGGGGCCGAGCGGGCCTACGGGCCCGACCGCCCCGCCCGCCGCCGCGAACACCGGCTCCGGCACCATCGCCGGCGCGGTCACCTTCGACAGCACAGGCAAGGCGCTGGCCGTGTACAACGGCGGCACCGTCTCCCAGTTGGTGACCGCCAGCACGCAGGCCAAAGCGAGCGGGATTTGGGTGCAGGGACCGACCGGCCAGTTCTTCGGCTACGTCCTCGGTGCCCCCGACTTCGTCAACGCCTCGTTCAACGCCGCGTTCCCGAACGGCTTCGGCGTCGCCTCGATCCTGCTGGTGAAGTGAGCGAGCGCTCTGCGACACGCACGAATCGGGGGCCTCGCGGCCCCCGATTCTGTGTCTGCTACCGTCGCCGCCCGCGCGGCTGCGGTGCGGGCGGCTCGTCCGAGGGTGCGCGGACGACGAACTCGCGGCGGCCGACGGTGCGGTAGTCGGGCGCTGTGATCTCCTGCAGGCGCGAGACATCCGAGTCGGCAAGCCTCGAGGCGATGCGCGGCTCCATCTCGCCGAGGCCCTGGTTCGTGGTGACGACCGTGTGCAAGCGCGCCAGGTGGCGGTGGTTCAGCAGCTGGTACAGCTTCTCCTCCGCCCACGGCGTGCTCTTCTGCGCGCCCAGGTCGTCGAGGATCAGCAGCGGCACCTCGCGGATCGTGGTGAGCAGCGTGACGGCGTCGCCCTCGCGGCCGGGGCGGAGCGCGTCGAGGAGGTCCGGCACGTTGACGAACGCGACGCGGTCGCCAGCGGCGAGGCGCGCGTTGCCGATCGCCGCGGCGAGGTGCGTCTTGCCGCAGCCGGTGCCGCCCATCAGCACGAACCAGCCCTCCGGCGACTCGGCCCAGTCGCGCGCCTTCAGGAACGCGCCGCGCAGGCTCGCGCGTTGCGTGCCGTCGAGGTTCAGCCCGTCCGGGTCGAAGTTCTCGAACGTGAACGCCGTGACGCGGTCGCGCGTCATCGCACCGATCGCGAGATAGCGCGGGGCGCTCTCGCCGCCGACCTCGACGATCTGTGACAGCGCGGGGTCGGTGAGCCGCGCAGCGATGCGCGGGTCGGCGTCGTTCGGCGACTTCGCCGTCGTGAACACGGTGGGCAGCGCGGCGTTGAAGCGGTGCGACACCACCTGGAAGAACTTCTCCCGCGCCCACGGCGTCTCCGCGTAGGCGTCGAGGTCGTCCAGCACGAGCACGGGCGCGGTACGCACCTGCTCCAGCAGCTCGTCGTACTCGACCTCGGCGTCCTCGCCGTACGAGGAGCGCAGGTGGTCGAGCAGGTCGGCGACCGTGAGGAACATCGCGGCGTTGCCGCGCTCGATCACGCGGTTCACGATCGCCGCGGCGATGTGCGTCTTGCCCGCGCCGTGCGGGCCGGTCAGCACGAGCCAGCCATCAGGGTTGGACGCGAAGCGCTCTGCGATCGCGGTCGCCTCAGCGTAGCGCGCCTGCAGGCCGGGGTCGTTGGTGCGTCCGCGCTTCACCAGCGTGTTGAACGTGAGCCGAGCGAGCGAGCCGATGCGCGAGTACCGCACGAGGCGCGATCGGCGCTCCGCCGGGTCCTCGCGCGTGGCGCATTCACAGGGCACGGGGCGGCCGAAGCGCGGATCCTCGGGGTCGCTCGTCACGCGCACGAAGCGCGCGCCCTCGCACAGCGGGCAGACGCGCGGGTCGCGCTCGGGTGCAGTCGGCGCGCTGGCTGGCGCCGCGTTCGTCAGATCCCCCGCGACGTAGTCGCGATCAGTCGTAGCCCCTGTGGATGAGGTGCTCGTAGGGGTTCGCTTGGGATCGCCCAGGATCTCGCCCAGTGCCTTCATCGCTTCTTCCCTCAGTCTTCCACCGCTCGAGGATCGCCTCGGCGTAGCGCCACGACCGCGCGTTGCGCGTCGACGCTTCGCGCAGCGCGTCGACGATCCACTCCTCGGGGTACTGCTGCTCCGCCTCCGCGATCGCGGAGGCGACCGCCGGGGTGAGCATCCCGATCTCCTGCTCGTACACCGCCGCCGGCCGCGTCGGTCGCGCCGCGACCTCGATCGCCGCGGCGCGCACGCCGCCCGGTACGTCGAGCGCGCCCGCGATCACGCGGTCACGCAGCCGCACGCCGCCGTCGTTGTGCACGAAGCACAGCGCGTCGCCGTCCTCGAGCGGCAGCACGAGCAGCACGCCGCGCGCCCCCGCCGCGTCGAGGCATCGGCGCACCGTCGAGGCACCCCCGCGCTGCGCGAACATCCGCGCGAGGGGCTCCTCGGCCGCCATCTCGCTCGCGCGCATCGCGAGCATCGGACGCCCCGGCCGCGTGATGGCGTACAGCGCGTACAGCGTCACGCGCAGCTCGTCGGCGTCCTCGATCTGCGACAGCACCTCGGTGAAGAACTGCGCCGGCAGCGTCGAGGCCCGCGCGCCCGCGCGAAACCCCTCGAACGCCGCGCTCACCGCGCGCCCTCGAGGTGCGTGGGGTCGAGGAGACTGCGAGGGGCGGAGCGCCTCGTGGGTTGTGCCGTCACGGTGGCAGCGTGGGGCGGCCCACCCCCCTGCCCCCTTCCCTGCGCGGGAAGGGGGATGAATTCCGAGGGGCTTCGCCCCTCGGCCTCCCCGCCCGGATCGTGCGGCTCCGCGCACGCCCGGATATTGCTCCTAGCAACGCACGATTCCGCCGGGGTATGGGGGGCGCAGCCCCCCACGGTTGGTTCTCTTCTTCTGAACCCCTCCCGAGCCCCGCGCGAAGCGCTGTTCTCCCCGAAAGGTGGGAGGGGTAGGGGTGGGCCGCCCCACTCGCCACCTCGAACATCGCGCACGAGCGAGGCCACGCTCACCGTGCAGCCGCCACATCGAGGTGCATGAGCTGGCGCTGCATGTCGAGCAGCACCGCGTCGGCCTCGTGCACCACGGACGCAAGCGAGGCGATCTCGGCGCGATCACGCGTGCGGCCCACCTCGACGAGCCGCTGACGGATCGCCACGACCGCCTTGCACGTCTCGCGTCGTCGCATCGCGCGTCCGCGGGTGGAGAGGATCCCGGCAGGCACTAGTCGAAGCCGCCAAAGCCCGGCTCCGGGCGGAGCAGCAGGTCCTGGAAGGACGCCGTGCGGTTCACGAAGCGCACGGTGACGGTGCCCGTCGGCCCGTTGCGGTGCTTCGCCACGATGATCTGTGCCAGGCCCTTGGGGTGCGCGCCGCCCGGCTCGTCCGGGTGCTGGTTCTGCCAGTCCTCGGGCGTCGTGTACACATCCTCGCGGTAGATGAACATCACGATGTCCGCGTCCTGCTCGATGGAGCCGGACTCACGCAGGTCGGACAGCATCGGGATGTGCGGCGTGCGCGTCTCGACGGCGCGCGACAGTTGAGCGGCGGCGATCACCGGCACGTTCATCTCACGAGCGAGCTCCTTGAGGGCGCGCGAGATGCCGCTGATCTCGTTCGCGCGCGTGTCGGCGCGACCGGCACCGTGCAGCAACTGCAGGTAGTCCACGATGATCAGGTCGAGTCCGTGCTCCACCTGCAACCGCCGGCACTTCGCGCGGATCTCCGGCACGCTGAGCACTGCCGAGTCGTCGATGAACACCGACGCCCCGCCGAGCAGCCCGTGCGCGCGCATGACGCGCGACTCCTCCTGCGGCGTGTGCCGCCCGAGGCGCAGACGCGCCATCTCCACGTCCGCCTCGGCGGAGAGCATGCGCTGCGCCAGCGTCTCGCCACCCATCTCCAGCGAGAACAGCGCGACGCTGCCGTGCTGCCCGACTGCCGCGTTGCGCGCGAAGTTCAGCATGAGCGATGTCTTCCCGACGCCGGTGCGCGCGGCGAGGATGACGAGGTCGCCGCGCTTGTAGCCGCCCCCCAGCAGCTCGTCGAGGTCCATGAACCCGGAGCGCACGGACTCGTGCAACTCGCCTTCGTCCTCGTCGGACCCGGCTTCGAGGAACTCGTCCAGCAGCTGGCGGAGGCGCTTGAAGTCGCCGGCGGCCTCCGCGGTGCGAATGCCGAGCAGAAGCTCCTCGGCGTGACTCAGCACGCGCGCCACGTCGGGGCCGCCCTCGTAGGCGAGCTGCGCGATCTGCGAGGCGGCGGCGATCAGCCGGCGGTACAGCGAGTCGCGCGCGACGATCCGCGCGTGGGCCTCGACGCCGACTGCGGTGAAGTACTTGCTCGCGATCTCTGCGAGGTACGGCTCCCCGCCCGCCGCGTCCAGGCGTCCCACGCGCTCCAGTTCGTGAGCGACGGTGGGGATGGTGACGGTGTCGCCGCGCTCGGACAGCGCCAGGCAGGCCTCGTAGATCCAGCCGTTCTGCTCACGGAAGAAGTCGCCGGGCTGGATGATCGGCAGGACGCGCGGGTAGGCGTCCTCGTCCAGCATAAGCGCGGCGATCACCGCCTCTTCCGCGGCGATGTCGTGAGGCGGCAGCCCGGTCGCCGACCGAGGTCGTGCTTCCTGCCGCAGTTGCGCGGGCCGATCTCCAAGTACCACGCGACCACCTCATCGAACGCAGCAGCGGGGAGGGCGTGCGCGTCAGCGAATGCTAGAGAGCGCCAGTGGTGCAGATACTCCGTTGCCAACGGAGATGTGCCTGACTTGTGAACCCCGCGTGTTCATTCATCAGTGACCTATCCACAGATCGCCGAGGTGTCACGTGAAACACGATCGTGGCGAACCCGAGGTGCGGGGTAGGCACGGTCGCGCGTCTCACGTGACGCAGCCTCGATGGTCCGTGGATCGCATCAAACGGATCGCATATGCGAGGCGTCGGTGCGACACGGATCTGGAAACACAAAGGACGCGATCACTCGCGTCCTTCGTTTAGCGACCAGCGGGGGACGGGACTGCCTAGTTGGCGGCCTCGTCCTCGGTGGAGTTGCCCGGCTCCGACTCACCTTCGGCGGGCCGTTCTTCCTCGTCCGCATCCGAAGATGCAGCCGGGGATGAGCTACCTAGAGTGCGCGCCTGGATAGCGGCGAGAGCTGCCTCGGCCTCCTCGCGGAGAGCCGTCAGCAGCGCTTCGGCTGCCGCCTCCGCACCTTCCGGTGCGTCGGCGTCTACAACCACTACCTGGACTGCGGGCTGAACGCTACGCGACAGCCGCAGAACCACGGAGTACACCCCGGTATGTCGGATCGCCTCGGGCAGCAGTACACGACGCCTATCCAGTTCTTCGCCCAGAATCTCCCCAGCCTTCTGGGCGATGTCAACATTCGTGACAGAACCGTACAGACGTCCCTGCTCTCCAACGCGTACAGCCATGACGAGCGGGTGGCCCTCGAGCTTGCCGACAAGCCCAAGTGCCCGCTCATCCTCGAGCCGCTGCCGGTTCTCCTCGATCTCCCGTAGCCTTTCGGCACGGGCGAGAACATCCGGTGTCGCCGGTGCGGCTAGGCCGCGCGGCAACAGGTAATTTCGGGCGTATCCAGGAGCGACGGTTTTCACCTCGCCCATCGACGCCGAACCCTCAACGGTCTCCAGGAACACGACCTTCACGTCAGATGACCCTCTCGGCGTGTCGGAGCCGGAACTGCCACCAACATTAGGGGCAGCGCTCGCGACGAATTGCCAGTTATCAAGAAAAGGCTGAACAGACTCTACGATCGGGGGGAAACTTGTCGGAGTTTGTCCCAACCACAGACCGTCACGGAGGCCGCGGCTGTGCATATCACAGTCGCGGTTCGCCGCAGGTGACAGGTTACGCGCCCAGCATCCCTTGCCGCAATCCGTCGCTTCGCGCTGCCGCCCAACAAGGCGGCTCGCTCTGCCTCACAGAATAAGAACAATCGTTCGTACTTGTCAAACGTATGTTCTTATCTTTGCGCAGGATCGCGTTGAATCACCTCGACGAATCGCGTCGAACTGTCGCTGCTATTTCCGTTTACTTCCGCTTCGGCGTGTTCCGCTGCGCCGCGCGGATGTGCGCCGCCTGGTTCTCGCGCGAACGGTCGCGGACGACCCGCTCGAGGAGTGCGGGCGGCAGCGGGCTCTCAGGCGGGAAGTGGATCGTGGCGCCGGAGACGGCGTGGGGCGGGGTGATCGCTGAGCGCATCGAGGCGAGCAGCTTCGCCTGCATGACGAAGAGGCTGCACCGCGTGCCGTTCGTGCCGAAGCCGACCAGCGGGCCGTAGTGGATCAGGGTCGGGATGCCGGCGCTCATCACCTCGGTCGCCTCGGGCTGGAGCGCGTGCAGCGCCTCGCGGAGCGCCTGGAGCGCGGCGCGCTGCGGCTCGGGCACGGCGGCGAGGTACGCGTCGACCTCGGCGGAGCGCGCGACCGCGGGCTGCTGAGGATCGGGCACTAGCGGACCCCGACGGCTTCCTGCTCGGCGCGCACGAAGGCGACGATGAGCGCGATCTGGCGGTCGTCGAGGCCGGGGATCGACGGCATCGGGCCGAAATTCCAGTGGTGCGGGCGCACGCCGCTCTTCACGGCGACGGCGAACGCCGCATCCCCGTGGTGCCCCGGCGCGTACACGGCGTGAAGGAACGGTGGGCCCTGCGTCGTCCCCTTGAGGTCACCACCGTGGCAGCGCGCGCAGTTGGCGGCGTACAGCCCACGCGCGTCAAGGTTGGCACCCGCCTCAACGCCCCCGGCCGTCTTCGCGACCGGAGCCGGGCCGCAGGCAGCGAGGATGGCGGCCCCGACCACGACCAGGTGCAGCAGGACGGGCGGCATCAACATCAGCCCCGGAGCGCGATCTCGAGACCGCCGTCGTAGACGGCACGCGCTTCCTCGAGGGCGACATCGATGCCGACACCCGGCGCACCGAGGCGCACGCGGTCGCCACCGGCAATGCCTAGCACGGTCGCGTCGATGCCGTCCGACAGCGCGAGCGCGACGAGCCGCGCTGCCGCGTCGTCGTCCGCGACGGCGACCAGGAAGCGCGAGGGCGCCTCGCCGAAAAGCGCTCCGTCACGGCGGCCGTCGATGCTGACGCCGGAGGCGTCGAGGCCGGTCGAGCCGAAGATGCACATCTCCGCGACCGCGACCGCGAGGCCGCCGTCGCCGCAGTCGTGCGCCGCGGTCAGCAGCCCCTGGTCGTGTGCGTTGAGGACGAGCTGCTGCACGCGCGCCTCGAGATTGAGGTCGATCGCGGGCTGTCCGCCGAGCGTGTCCGTGACGACGTGCTGGTACTCGGAGCCGGCCAGCGTCGATGCGGGCTGCTCGATCGCCCCGCCGAGGAGCACGAGCGTGTCGCCCGCGGGCAGCGCGGCGGTAAGCGCCTTCGTCACATCCTGCAGCACGCCGACCATGCCGATGCTCGGCGTCGGGAAGATCGCGCCAGCGGGAGTCTCGTTGTAGAGCGAGGCGTTGCCGGAGATGACCGGCGTGCCGAGGGCGCGCGCGGCCTCGGAGAGGCCGATGATCGCCTCCTCGAGCTGGTAGGCGATGTCCGGCTTCTCCGGGTTGCCGAAGTTCAGGCAGTCGGTGAGCGCCGCCGGCTTCGCCCCGGTCGCGACGACGTTGCGCGCCGCCTCGGCGACCGCGAGCATCGCGCCCACGCGCGGGTCGAGGGCGACCATGCGGCCGTTGCAGTCGGTGGAGACGGCGAAGCCTCGCGGCGAACCTTTCAGGCGCA
>CAMDAY010000069.1 GCA_945888895.1 Dehalococcoides mccartyi
ACCGCCGCCGAGAATCGCGCCGAACTGCGCGCCCGCTGCTCCGCTCGACAACGATCGGGTGAGCGACGGCAGCTGGTCGCGGATGTCGTTGAGCGCGTTGCCTCGCAGGATCGCGGCCTGCACCGGATAGGTGACGACGCCCTGCGTGACGGTCGGGATCGTGCTGACGCCGATCACCTTCACGACGTACGCATTCCTCGGCATCGAGTCGAAGCGCGCGAGGCCCAGCATCCCGGCCTTGATGTTCACGAGATCGGCCTCGCTGATCGTGAGGTCGAGGCGGATCGCGTCAGGATTCGAGAGCACCACAGCCGACGCCCCGCTGCCGATGCGCTGCCCAACGACCGCGGCAACCGCCCCCGCCTTGCCCGAGAAGGGCGCAACGAGCGTCGTGTCGTCGAGGGCGTCCTGCGCCGTCTGGAGCGCGATCTCGGCGGTGCGCACCGCTTGCTGCTGCGTGAGCAGGTCGAGCTCCGCCGGCGTCGCTAGCGCGTCTGCCTTCGCCTTCGTCGAGTCATAGGCCGCCTGTGCCGCCTGGACGGCGTTCGAGGCGATGCGGATGGCGTCCGGCGTCGGGGTAGTGAGTTCCTTGAGCCTTGCCTCGGCAGCGACGACGGACGCGGCAGCGGTCTCTTTGTTCGCCAGCGCGTTCACATGCGAGGCGTTCGCCGAGAGCAGGCTGTTGACGGCGGAGATCAGACTCTGGGTCGGCACCGCAGTGTTGCGCGCGATACTGGTCTGCAGGACCACGATCAGATCGGCCGGGATCGGGAGTTTGTCAGGGGTGCAGATGCCAACCGTGGTCTCGTGCTGAAGGCTGCAGTAGGTGTTCTGGGCTTGGTAGAGACTCGCCTTTGAGGTCTCCACGCTATTCAGCGACGACTGGTAAGAAGCCTTCGCCGCCGCCACCGTGTTCTGAGCAGCGATCAGGTCGGCGTCGGTGGGCCGGCCGAGCGTGGTGTAGGTCGCCTGCGCGTTCTCCAGCGCCTGCCGGGCGTTGAGCAGGCTCTGCTGCATCGCGGTGCGGTCGACGGCGCTGGGCTCGAGGAGCTGCTTAAGCCGCAGTTGCGCCTGCACGAGCGATGCCTGCGCCGACTCGACCTTTCTCGTCGCATCGCGGGCGTCGAGGCGGACGAGAGGCTGGCCGGCCTTGATCTCCTCACCGAGCCGAACCATGACCTGGGTCACCAGTCCGCCAGTGGAGAAGGTGAGCGGCGTGGACTGCTCTGCGGCGGCGGTCCCGGACGCAGTGAGCGTCGTGGACAGCGCACCCATCGTGACCTTGACCTCCTGTGCGGTGGCGACGGTCGCGGGCTTGTTGTCCCGAATGAAGCCCCAGTACCCCAGGCCGGCGATACCCCCGATGAGCACCACGGATGCGATCAGGCGCCCGCGCCGCCAGAGCGGACGCCGGCCGATGAGACGGGACACCTCGACGCCGGATTCGGCCATGCCGCCGCCCTCCTAGGAGAAACCAGTGCCCGCAGCCGGTCCAGTAGGGTGGGGATACGGACGGCATACGCGTGAAGGACGCGCAGTTTCTGCGCGTCCTTCACGTTACAACGCACAAACAATCCGTGCCGTTCACCCGTCCGGACGAAATTCTCCCGAGTTGCGGAGTCGACTACAGCTGCGCCACCAGCGTCGCCAGCCACATCGCCGCCCCGTTCGCAAGCCAGAGCACGGAGGCGTACCGCACCGCCCGGATGGCAGTCGCACGGCCCCGGCGGGCGGGGCCGTCGAGGCGGTGCAAGCCGTTCGCCCACGCCCGCCCGAGGACGGCCTCGCTCCCGGCCACGAGGAAGGTGAGCGCCAGCAGAGGCAGGCTGAGCAGGATCGCGGTACTGAGGATGAACAGGTGCGTCAGCGTCGAGTGAGCATGGCCCGCGGCGGCGAGCACGAACAACCCGCTGATGAACAGGCTGCTGCCCACGATCGCCATCGTCCCCGTCGAGACGCGAGCGAATCTCGCACCGTCCATTTGCACCGCGTCACGCTCGGGCATCGTCCACTCCCACCTCGTCGAGCATCATCCCGCATCCCGCCTGCAGGAATCATCGGCAGGACGAGGCACACCTTGCCTCACGCGGGGCGGGGGAAACCCGCGCTCCGACGTCGCAGCACCCTCATCGTGCGCCTTCGACATCGCTGCACGACCGCGGCGGTCGGCGTAGGCTGCGTCCATCGCGGGAGGGGTGGTCCCATGCCAGACCAGAGCCCGAATGCGCTCGCACGCATCCTCCTCGACCAGTCGCCGAACGCGATGGTATACGCCGACCGCGAGGGCATCTTCCGCGAGTGGAACGCCGCCGCGACACGCGTCTTTGGCCACGGCCGCGACGCGGTCATCGGTCAGAACCTCGACGTCATCGTGCCGGAGCGGTTCCGGGAGGCGCACTGGCGCGGCTACGACCGCGCGCTCGCCGACGGTCGCACGAAGTACGAAGGCAAGTCGCTCCCCACGCGCGCAACGCACGCCGAAGCGGAGCGCACGCTCTACGTCGAACTGTCGTTCGGGATGGCCGAGGACGGCGGCGCGATCATCGGCGTCATCGCGACCGCACGAGACATCACCGAGCGCTTCCAACACGAACGCGATGAGCGCGCACGTGTACGCGCACTCGAGGAGCGTGTCGCAGTGATGGAAACGGGCGGGTCTTCCAGCGAGCAGGCGAGGGCCTAGCGTCAGGACGCGGTAGGCTGGGAGCGGACGAGGGAGCGCGAACCGTGGCACGACGGGCAATCCCAGGACGGTCGAGCCGCACCACCCCTGCCGTGCTGGAGCGCGGGACCGTGCAGCAAGGCGACACCGCGATCGAGTACGAGGTCGTGCGCAGCGCGCGACGTCGGCGCACCCTCCAACTCACGGTCGACGGCGAGGGTGTCCGCGTCTCAGCACCGATGCGCACGCCACGACGCGAGATCGAGGAGTTCGTGCGCGGGCGAACGCCGTGGATCCTGAAGCACCGCCCCACAGTGCAGGCCCCGCTGGCCTACGCCACCGGCGAGTCCGTCCCCTTCCAGGGCCACGCGCTGCCGCTCTACGTCACCGAGCGCAGCATCCGGAGCGTCGCCGTCACGCGCGGCCTGTTCGAGCTGCTGGTCACCGTCCCCAGCCGCTACGAGGAGCCTCGACGGGCGCGGGCGATCGCGAACGCCATCGCGAAGTGGTACGCGGAGCGCGCGCAGGACGCCGTGCTCGCCAGCATCGCGCGCTGGGTTGCGGTCACCGGACGGGCACCGAAGCGGGTGCTCGTGCGGAACCAGCGGCAGCGCTGGGGCTCGTGCTCCCCGGACGGGACGCTGCGTTTCAACTGGCGGCTGATCATGCTGGACCCGGCGCTGCTGGACTACGTCGTAGTGCACGAGCTCGCCCACCTCGAGGTGCCGAACCACGGCCCGAGCTTCTGGGCGGCGGTGGCACGACTGCTCCCCGACCACGTCGCCCGGCGGAAGCACATGCGCGAGGCCGCCGCGAACCTGCCCACCCTCTGATCGAGGCCCGCGACACGCCGCTAACCGTTGCCCTGCCGCGCACCGAAGTAGAACCCCGTGACCGTCGCCGCCTCGACCGCGAGGGCCCCGAGCAGCGCGAGGCCGGACTCGGTCGCCCCGCTCCGCAGCAGCAGCCCCGCCCCGCCGAGGTGCCCCACCAGGAACGCCACCACGATCGCGACGGCGAGGTAGGCGCGCACCGTCCCCGGCGGCTTGCCCAGCGGGCTGTTCACCTCTGCCGGTCGGTTATCCTCGGTCGGTTCCATCGACGCCCCTTTCTCCGGGACACGGAACCGTACGGTTCGGCGAGGAAATCCCGAAGGGGGACATGGCGGCTAGGCCGTGGACTCATATACTCGATGGAAACCCTCACGCGCGCGTTAGAGTGTCGCGAACGAGGTCCCTGAACGAGAGCGTCGAGCACATGCGCATGCTGATTCGCCTGCTCGAATTCCTCGCCCCCTTCCGGGGCCTGCTCGCCGTAACCGTCTTCATGATGATCGGGGCCAGCGTCTTCGCCCTCGCGGTGCCGCAGATCATCGGGTACGCCCTCGACAGTGCGATTCACTCGCAGCAGACCGGCGGCGCGGTGGCGTGGACGCCGCTGCTCGTCGGCTTCGGACTGATCATGGGGGCGGCGATCCTGCGCGGGCTGTTCGCGTACTCCCAGCAGTACCTCGGCGAGAAGCTGTCGCAGTCGGTCGCGTACACGATCCGCAACGCGATCTACGACCGGCTACAGAAGCTATCGTTCGCGTACCACGACACCGCGCAGATCGGTCAGATCATGTCGCGCGCCACGCAGGACGTGGAGGCGATGCGCCAATACATCAACATGGGTCTAATCCGCGTCGGCGCGATCGTGATCCTGCTGATCGTGACCCTCGTGCTGATGTTGCGCACGAGCCCCACGCTCACGTTCGTGTCGTGGACGTTCCTCCCGATCATCGCCGGCATCTCGATCTACATGAGCTCCAGGCTTCGGCCGTACTGGGAGCTCGTGCAGAACGGGCAGGGGCGCATGAGCAACGTGCTGCAGGAAAACCTCTCCGGCGCGCGCGTCGTGAAGGCGTTCAGCCGCGAGGACTTCGAGGCGCAGAAGTTCAGCGTCGAGGTGGAACAGCTCTTCACCCACTCGTACAGGACGAACCAGATCCAGGCGGGCAGCGGCCCGCTGCTCACCGCGCTCGGCGCGCTCTCGATCGTATCCACGGTTGCCTTCGGTGGCCGCGAGGTCGCCTGGGGGACGATCACGCCGGGCGAGCTGGTGGCCTTCGTCGTGTACCTGCAGCTGCTGCAGCAGCCGGTGCGTCAACTCGGCTTCATCATCAACATTTTCAGCCGCACGGTGAGCGCCGGGCAGCGCATCTACGACATCCTCGATGCCGAGAGCGCTGTGCAAGAGAAGGCGAACGCCATCGTCCTCGGCCGCGGGCGCGGCGAGGTGCGCTTCGAGCACGTGGCCTTCGGCTACGGCGCCAGCACGCCCGTCCTGCACGACGTGACGTTCGAGGCGAACCCCGGCGAGATCGTCGCCCTCGTCGGGCCGACGGGCTCCGGCAAGTCGTCGCTCGTGAACCTGATGCCGCGCTTCTACGACGTGACCGGCGGGCGCATCCTCGTGGACGGCGAGGATATCCGAAACCTGTCGATCGCCTCCCTCCGCAGCCAGATCGGCATCGTGCAGCAGGACGTGTTCCTGTTCATCGACACGATCCGCGAGAACCTCCGCTACGGCCGCCTCGAAGCGACCGATGAGGAGGTCGAGGAAGCCGCGAAGGCCGCGCGCATCCACGAGTTCATCCTCACGCTACCGGACGGCTACGACACGTGGGTCGGTGAGCGCGGCGTCACTCTGTCGGGCGGACAGAAGCAGCGCATCTCGATCGCGCGCACGCTGCTCCTCGACCCCGCGATCCTGATCTTCGACGACTCGACCTCCAGCGTGGACATGGAGACCGAGTACCTGATCCAGCAGGTGCTCGCGGAACTGATGCAGGGCCGAACGACGTTCGTGATCGCGCAGCGACTCCGCACCGTGAAGGCTGCGGACACGATCCTCGTCCTCGATCGGGGCGCGATCGTCGAGCGCGGACGGCACGAGGAGCTCGCACGCGGCGGTGGGCTGTACCAGCGCATCTACGAGCTCGAGCTGCGCGACCAGGAGGAGGCGTTCGAGGCCTCCACTGGTGCGGCTGCGCGGGCATAAGGACAGACCGATGGCGATGTGGGGCGGTCACGGGGCAGGCGGCTGGAGCACCAGCGCGACGAGCATGGGGCCCAACGCGCGTCGAGGCCTCGACGGCTGGAACGACGACGACCTCGGCAAGGTCTACGACAGCGCCGTCGTCTCGCGGCTCGGGCCGTACCTCCGCCCGTTCAAGTGGCGCGTGGTCGTCGCGCTGATAGGCGTCATCGGCTTCTCACTCACCTCGACGCTCCAGCCACTGCTCATCGGCTTCGCCGTGGACGACGCGCTGCGCGGCGACCTCGAGGGGCTGTCGCGGATGACGTTCGGGCTGGTGGCGCTCGTCGCGATCTCGTGGGCGTTCCAGTACCTGCAGCAGACGCAAACCGGGTACATCGGCCACCGCATCCTGCTGCGGCTGCGCACGCAGATGTTCGACCACATCCAGAAGCTGTCGCTGTCGTTCATCGATCGGCACGAGGTCGGACGCATCATGTCGCGCGTCACCAGTGATGTGACGGCGCTCCAGGAGCTGCTCACCTCCGGCAGCATGACCGTCCTCTCTGACTTCATGGTCTTGTTCATTGTGGTCGCGCTGCTCATCGAGCGAGACGTCGAACTGGCTCTGGTGA
The DNA here is from genome assembly GCA_945888895.1 of Dehalococcoides mccartyi. GTDB lineage: Bacteria > Chloroflexota > Dehalococcoidia > UBA2979 > UBA2979 > SHYQ01. The sequence continues at coordinate 6,316 of CAMDAY010000069.1, forward strand.
CGTTCGCCAGTGTGCCGATCCTCGTCGCCGTGATGATCGTGTGGCAGCGCAAGGCGCGCGAGGCGTTCGTGCACGTACGCCAGACGATCTCCACTGTGAACGCCACGCTGAACGAGAACGTCTCCGGTGTCCGTGTGATCCAGTCGCTCTCGCGCGAGGTTGAGAACGCCCGCCGCTTTGACGTGATCAACCAGGACAATCTGCGCGCGAACGTCTCCGCCGGCCGCCTCTCCGCCGCGGTGCTCCCGATCGTCGAGGGCGTCGTGGCGATGTCGACCGGGCTCGTGCTCGTCGTCGGCGGCCTGCGCGTCGCCGAGGGAGAGCTCACCGTCGGCATTGTGACCGCCTTCGTGCTGTACATCTCCCGCTTCTTCGACCCGGTGCGCGACCTCGTGCTCCAGTACACGGCGATCCAGCGCGCGATGGCCGGTGGCCAGCGCATCATCGAGGTGCTCGACACCAAGCCCGAGGTCGTCGACCGCGCTGACCCACGCGTGTTCGCCGTCGAGGGCCGCGTGGACTTCGACGACGTGTCGTTCGCGTACGTCGAGGGGCGCCCCGTCCTACAGCACATCGACCTGCACGTGGAGCCGGGCGAGACGATCGCCTTCGTCGGCCAGACCGGCGCCGGCAAGAGCACGATGACCAACCTCATCGGCCGCTACTACGACGTCACCAGTGGCGCGATCCGCATTGACGGTGTCGATGTGCGCGACATGAAGCTGTCGGAGCTGCACCGCCAGATGGGCGTGGTGCTCCAGGACCCGTTCCTGTTCTCCGGCTCCATCCGCGACAACATCCGCTACGGCCGCCTCGACGCCACGGACGCCGACGTGGAGGAGACCGCCCGCCTCGTGGGCGCGGATGGGTTCATCCGCCGACTGCCGCAGGGCTACGAGACACAGCTCGCCGAGCGCGCCCACAATCTCTCGGTCGGCCAGCGCCAGCTGATCTCGTTCGCGCGGGCGCTGCTCGCCAACCCGCGCATCCTCGTGCTGGACGAGGCCACCGCGAACGTAGACACGCAGACCGAGGTGATCATCCAGAGTGCGCTGCGCGAGATGCTGAAGGGCCGCACGTCCTTCGTGATCGCCCACCGCCTGTCGACGATCCGCGACGCGACACGGATCGTCGTCCTCGAGCGCGGCCACATCATTGAACAGGGCAATCACGCGGAGCTGCTTGGCATCGACGGCCAGTACGCGCGCCTCTACCGCATGGCCTACGCCGCCTCCGGAGACGCCGGCGTCATCACCGACGACATGCCCGTCGAAGACGCCGCGGCCGAGGCACCCGCCGAGGTGCCTGCTACCTCGTAGCGCGGAGCGACGGCCGCCTCGACCGACGCGAGCCGCGCTCGAGGTTCCACCGCAGGGCGGCCCACCCCTACCCCTCCCGGCGCGGGAGGGGTTCAGAAGGAGAGAACCAAGTGTGAGGAGCTGCGCCCCTCACACTCCCGGCGGAACTCGATGTGCTGCGCGATGTCTGCGAGGGATTCGGGCCGCCGCTCGGATTCGCGATTGCAGGTCATCGAGAGCGGGTTCCCCAAAGGGCGAAGCCCTTTGAACTTCATCCCTTTTCCCGCGCAGGGAAGGGGGCAGGGGGATGAGCCGCCACCCTGTTGAACCTCGACGTCACGAGCCTGACGGGCGGTTCGCCGCTTCCCCCTCCTGACACCTCGACGGCGCCCGGGCGCGAGGGCGTATCATCCGCGACCACGCAGGAGGGGGACGACATGACCACACGAGACGAGATCGTCGACAGCATCCGCAGCATTGACGCCCGGCTGGCAACGCTGCGCGACCGGATCATCGAGGGCGGCGACAAGCCCCTGCTGGAGGGCGAGTGGAGCGTCCGCGACGCCCTGTCGCACCTCGCGGCCCGCGCGAACGGCGTCGACCGCGTGCTCCAGCGCCTACGCGCGTGGGAGGCCGGCACGCCGTACATGCCGCCGCAAACGATCGACGAGATCAACGCCGGCCAGGTCGAAGAGCGCAAGGAGGCGACCGTCGCCCAGCTGCTCGACGAGATCCGTGCGGGGCACGCTGCCGCCCTCGAGGCGATCAGCCACGTGGACGACGCGACGCTGGCCAAAGAGATGCCGCAGGGCTTCCGCCCCGGCGACGCGGCGATCGCCGATCTGATCGCCCGAGGTGGCCCGGGCCACGACGGCGGCCACCTCGATCAAGTCGAGGCGGCACTGGGCTAGCACACGAGCCAGGTTCTTTCAGCGGGGTATCGCACGACCGTCCAAGCGCCGACCATGAGTCGGCGCTTGGTGTGCGCGGAGGTTCCGTTGGGCGAGGCTGCCGCTCTCCTGTCCGCCTTCTGCTGGGCCTGCACCAGCGTCGTCCTCGCCCGGCTCGGCGCGAAGTACGGCGGGTCGGTGCTGAGCGGCCTGCGCTTCCTCATCGCCTCGCCGTTCGCCCTCGCGCTGCTGCTCCTCGCTGACGACACGCACGAGATCGCCGCGGCCACCGGCGGCGCGATCCTCGCCGTGATCGCCAGCGCCGTCGTGAACTACCTGATCGGCGACACCATCTACATCCGCGCCCTGCCCCGCGTGGGCCTGCAGCGGATGTCCCCCGCGGTGACCGCGCTCTGGGTCGCTCTGAGCACCGTCGGCGGCGTCCTCATCCTCGGCGAGGCGGCGGGGCTGGACCTGCTCATCGGCGGCGCCTGCGTCATCGTCGGGACGTTCCTCGTCGTGTCCGGGCAGGTCAGCCGCCTGCCGGACACCACCGGCCCGGAGCGGCTCGGCCCCCTACCGACGCTCGGGCTCATGCTCTTGGTCGCTGGATCGTGGGCCGCCTCGACGATGCTCATCGCGGGTGGTCGAGGCGACCTCGGGCCCATCGCCGTGAACGCCCTGCGGATCCCGGCCGGTGGGCTGATGGTCGCCACCGTCGCGATGATCACGAGCCGCGGCGAGGTGCTGCGGCGCCTCCCCCAAGGCCGCGACATCCCGCTGGTCATCGCGGTCGGCGTCCTAGGCACGGCGCTGGGGAGCCTTTGTTATGTCTATGCGGTCGCCGAAGCGGGTGCGGCGCGTGCGGTGATCCTCAACGCCACCTCCCCGCTGATGGTCGTCCCGCTCTCGATGTGGTTCCTGCGGGAGCGGCTCACGCCTCGGATCGCCCTGGGGACAGCGTTCTGCCTCTCGGGCACCCTCATCGTCGTCGCCACCGGGTAGATCTCGTGCATCAGCGGTAGGTCTAACCTTCACGTACCCGTTACATGCGCGTGAATTTCTGTTATGGTGCGGACAGGCGCGGGGCGGGGATCCCGACTGCCACAAGTGTCTAGCCGGGGGGTTCAATGGCGACGAAGACGCGCGTGATGGCCTGCGAGACGCACCACTACATGCTGCCGGCTCCCGGCGGTCCCACGAGCGTAGGCACCTGCAAG
>CAMDAY010000070.1 GCA_945888895.1 Dehalococcoides mccartyi
CGCTGTACTCGCCAGGTAAGTCCCCCATCGGGAACGGGCGGAAGTATTCCCGCTCTTCCGTGACCAGCAACGCGGGAGGTGTCGAAAGATCGACGCTGTCAACGCCAACCGCGCTGAACATCGTGTCGCTTACAAGACGAAACGCAACGACCTGATGCGAGCGAGGCACTTGCGCGCAGAGTTTCGCGACAAACCCCGCGATTAAAGCTGCCAAGATCGTTTCGGCCGGAACGACAATCCCTTTCTCGCGAAGCAAGGAATCGTCGATAGAGAAGGAAACGTCAGGTTGCCAAGCATTCCCCACGAATGCAATCCGAGACTTGGACGATCGCGACCAGAACACAAGATGCCTCCCTATTGGGCCTTGAAAGTCGCCGTACCCACGCCATCTCCATCCCGCTCGCCCGCACTGGCCCCGCGGCGTCCTCGCTGGTGAGGTACGCGATGAGCGCGCTCGCGGCGTCGAGGTGCCTCGCGCGTGACTAGTGCACCAGCGGGTACAGCACCACGCCCGCGATGCCAGCGGCGACGACGAGGTAGGGCTCCTGCGTGCGGTAGCGCCAGAGCATCGCGAGGCCGACGAGGGCGATCGCGGCGGTGGGGATGTCGAAGATCGCGCGCTGGGCGAGGACGATGACGGCACCGGCGATCGCGCCACTGGCAGCGGCGGTCGTACCGGCGACGAAGGCACGCAGTTGCGGGTTGTCTCGATGCCGCCGGAACCACGGCGCGGGCAGGATCGTGAAGAAGTAGACCGGCAGGAAGATGCCGACCGCCGCCACCGTCGCGCCCGCGACCCCGGCGACGAGGTAGCCGATGAACGCCACCGTGATCACCACCGGCCCCGGCGTGATCAGCGCCACCGCGACCGCATCGAGGAACTGGTGCTCGGTGAGCCAGCCGAGATCGTGAACGACGCCCTGCTGGAGGAACGGCACGATCGCCAGCCCGCTACCGAAGACGAACGCGCCGGCCTTCGTGAAGAACAGCAAGATCTGCAGCAGCGTGCGGTCGCCACCGCTCGCACTCCCCGCGCTCAGCAACGTCTGTTCGAGGAGGTAGATCAGCGCGCTCACCATGACGCAGCCCGCGACGATCAGCGCACCTCGACGCGCGCCGGGCCACGCGCGCACGATCACGACGACGAGGCCCGCGAGCAGGAACAGCGCCGCGAGCTCCGCGCCCGACCACACGGTCGCGAGGAACAGCGCTCCGAACACGCCCCACAGCAGCGGGTCGCGCTTGTTCGTGCCTCGGGCCAACCGGTACGCGGCGATCGCGATGATCGCGATCACGACCGCGCCAATGCCGTAGAACAGCGACTGCACCACCGGGAGGCCGCCGAACGCGACGTAGAACCACGAGAGCGCCAGCACCATCAGGAACGACGGCACGATGAACGCCGCTCCGACCAGCGTGGCACCGAGCACGCCATGCTCGAAGTACCCGATCGCCATCGCGGTCTGGGCGGCCAGCGGGCCGGGCATGATCTGCGCCAGCGCGATCGACAGGTTGTACGTGTCCTCGTCGACGACCTTCCGGTCTTCGATCAGGTCCCGGCGCATGTACCCGACCAGCGCAGCGGGCCCACCGAAGCCGACCGCGCCGAGCTTGAGGAAGTACAGCACGAGGCCGCGCAGCGTCATGGTCGCGTGCCCGCCCTGCGAGCCGCCCTCTTCGATCGATTCGTGCTCGATCACGCCTTGCCCTTCTTGCGCGGCAGCGCCGAGGTGAACGCCAGCGCGCGCGCTACCCACCGCTTGTACTCGGCGGGCTTCATCGACGCCGCGGCGACCAGCACGTACTCCCGCATCGGGCGTTCCGGCATCGGCGCGAACGGCATGGCCTTGCCCGCGCTGACGAGCGCGGCGACATCCTCGACGCCCACGCGCAGGTCAAGGGCGGCGCCCCACACCCCGGCGAACATCTGCGCGTTCTCCTCGACGAACCACGCGACGCCGCCGAACATCGAGCGGCGGTAGACCGGCAGGCCGGCCATCGCCGCCTCGAGGCGCGCGGCCACCACGGGGTCCGGCTTCTCCATGTGGATCGTGGGGCGCTTCTCGGTCGGCATGGCTACTTGTTGTCCTTGCACTCGCCCTTGCCCGTGGCGGCGCCGACGTAGGTGCACGTGAACGAGCCCGAGGGGTTCGAGAGGGTGATGGTGATCGTAGCGTCCTTGTGGTCCGGCGTGTTCCCGCACGGCGGATGCGGGTGGTACCACGCGAAGTCGGCCCACACGCCCTCCTCGTTGTCGGGTGCGCGACCGGTCAGGAAGTAGTCCACCCCGAACGCCCCATCGGGCTTCAGTTCATCCGGACGCGAGTTGTCGAAGACGCTGGTCTCTCCGCCGAACACGCCGCAGTTCGTGCCGCTGGTCTTGACCGTGAACTTCGTGGACGGTTTGTCGCCCTTCGCCAGCTCGGGGAGCCTGAACCAGACGCGGTAGTACGAGGTGAACCTCTCCTGCCGGAGGTTCACCTCCATCGCCACCCCGTGCGGCGGACCGGGCTGCGACGTGAGCACCGTCGCGATCTTCGCCGCGCTCGTCGCCTGTGCCTCGGGCGTGTCGCCCTTGCACCCACCGAGGATCACCGCCGTCGCGACCAGCGCAGCGACCACCGACCAGCCGCGAACTCGATGTCTCATCGTCATGCTCCGAACGCTGCGCCCCACGCGCGAACGGGCGCAGGCTAGCACTCCTGCGCAGGCGCGGGCGGGACGCGCGATAGTGGATGCATGATCCGGCGCATCCGCGGCATCGTCTCGACGTTCGGCTGGTGGCAGTGGCTGCTCACCGCCGTCTTCGTGCTGGCACTTCTCGCCGGCACGCTCTTCACCGTCCGCACGGTCCGCTACACGATCTACTGGCGGCTGCACCACGCTGAGCCGATCGAACGCTGGATGACGGTCGGCTACGTCTCTCACTCGTACAACGTGCCGCCGGAGGTGCTGCTGAAGGCGCTCGGCCTGCCGGAGCCCGCCCCCCTCGCGCGCCGCGACCGCCGCCCGCTGGGCGACATCGCGAAGGCGCAGGGCAAGTCGTTCGAGACGATCAAGGCGACGCTGGAGCAGGCGATCGCCAGCTGGAGCCCGCCCGAACCGGGCGGCCCCCCTCCTCCGCCGCCGAAGAGCGAGCGGCAGCGTGATCGGGCGGCTCCCTGAGCGACCTGGTCTTCTCGTGGTTCGCCTCGTACGGGATGGCGGCGGCGTTCGTCATCCTGTTCCTGTGCGCGATCGGCGCACCGCTCCCCGGCACGCTGTTCCTGCTCGCGCTCGGCTCCTTCGTCACGCAGGGCGATGCCGAGCTGTGGCAGGTGCTGCTGATCGCGCTCGCCGCGGTCGTCGGCGGCGACCAGGTGGGCTATGGCATCGGGCGGATCGGTGGCCGGCGCGTGGTGGACGCAATCGCTCGTCGCTTCGGCCAGGTCGAGGCGCTCGACCGCGCCCAGGCGTTCAGCGCGCGCTGGGGCGCGCCGGGCATCTTCTTCACCCGCTGGCTCGTCACCGCCCTCGGCCCGTGGGTGAACCTGAGCAGCGGCGTGGCCGCCTACCCGTGGCCGCGCTTCCTGTTCTGGGGCGTGCTGGGCGAGGCGCTCTGGGTGGGCGCCTACGTCACCCTCGGGCGGTTGTTCTCCGACCACGTGCAGTACCTCGCGGAGATCATCGTCAACCTCGGCTGGAGCCTCCTCGCCCTCGGCCTCGCGGTGGTGTCCGGGTGGGCGCTCATGCGCGAGCTGACGAAGGCCGCCCGTGCCCGCCAGGAGGCCGAGGAGCAGGCGGAGCGGGCGCGCTCCATCGACCAACCCGCCGAGGAGCACCTCGGCGAGCCCAAGGCCGACGACCTCCCGACCAACGCCTAGCCCCGGCACCTCGAGGCACCCGCGCTGCCCGCAACGGTGGCTCGCGATACACTCGTTGCTCGTTACTTCATCGGGCGAATGCCGGGATACCCGGCACGCCCAAACCCGACCTGCGGGCCAACCGAGAAAGGCCGAAGGCCTTGATTCGAGACGAGATCATTGGGCTCACCGCGCAGGCGCTCGCCGCCGCGCAGGCGGCCGGCGACCTGCCGCAGTTCGCCGCGCCCGAGGTCACCACCGAGCACCCCGCCCGCCCCGAGCACGGCGACTTCTCCGCCAACCTCCCGCTGCGCATCCAGGGCCTCGCCCGAATGAAGGCGATCGCCGTCGCCGAGGCGCTCCAGAAGCACGTCCCCGCCCACCCTGCCGTCGACCGCGTGGTCGTCGCGCCGCCGGGCTTCCTCAACTACTACCTCGCGCCCGGCTGGGCGGCGGCGCAGGCCGACGTCATCGTCACCGAGGGCGACCGCTACGCCTCGCTCGACATCGGCGCGGGCAAGCGCGCGCAGATCGAGTACGTCAGCGCGAACCCCACCGGCCCGATCCACGTCGGCAACGGCCGAGGCGCGGCGATCGGCTCGGCGCTCGCGAACGTCATGCGCACCGCGGGGTACGAGGTCGACCAGGAGTACTACGTCAACGACGCCGGCACGCAGGTCGCGATCTTCGGACGCACCCTATACGCCCGCTACGAGCAGCTGTTCGGCCGCGAGGTCGCGATCCCCGAGAACGGCTACCCCGGCGAGTACATGATCGACGTCGCGAAGCTCGTCAAGGAGCGCGACGGCGAGAAGTACCTGCGCCCGCAGGGCGAATACGCCGACCCCGACTTCGGCCGCATCGGCCTCGACATGATGCTCGATGGCATTCGCGTCGACCTCGCGCACATGGGTGTCGTGTACGACCGCTGGTACTCCGAGCGTTCCCTCATGGACGAGGGCGGCCCCTACGGCGAGGTGATGGCGCTGCTGCGCAAGCAGGGCCAGGTCGTGGAGCGCGAGGGCGCCACATGGTTCACCTCGACCGACCTCGGCGAGTCGAAGGACAACGTACTGATCCGCACCGACGGCCAGCCGACGTACTACGCGACGGACATCGCCTACCACTACGACAAGCTGATCAAGCGCGGCTACGACCGCGCCATCGACATCTGGGGCGCCGACCACCAGGGGCACGTCTCGCGCGTGAAGGCGGCGGTGACTGCGGTCGGCGGCAACGCCGATGACCTCGACGTCCTGCTGTACCAGCTCGTGACGCTGCGTCGAGGCGACCAGATCGTGCCGCTGTCCAAGCGCGCGGGCGAGATCGTCACGCTCCGCGAAGTGGTGGACGAGGTGGGCCGCGACGCGACGCGCTTCTTCTTCCTGCTCACCGGCGCGAACCAGACGATGGACTTCGACCTCGAGCTGGCGAAGAAGCAGAGCGACGAGAACCCCGTCTACTACGTGCAGTACGCGCACGCGCGCATCGCGGGCGTCCTCAAGCGCGCCTCCGAGGACCACCTCGAGGCTGACGGTGCGGACGTAGCACTGTTAACCCACGAATCAGAGCAGACGCTGCTGCGCAAGCTGCTGCTGCTGCCCGAGGTTGTCGAGAAGGTCGTCCTCGAGCTCGCGCCGCACCATCTGACGCACTACTCGCAGGAGCTGGCGGGCGCGTTCCACGCGTTCTACACGCAGTGCCGCGTGATCCAGGCGGAGGAGCCCGCGCTGACGAAGGCACGCCTCCGCCTCCTCGAGGCCACGCGTGTCGTCCTCGCGCGGACGCTGGCCCTGATGGGCATCTCCGCGCCGGATTCGATGTAGGGAACCCCGGAAGCCCTCACCCCAACCCTCTCCCATATATGGGAGAGGGGGTCAGAAGCTCAGAGCCCTCTCCCATTTATGGGAGAGGGCAGGGTGAGGGCCTCTCGGTTCGACGAAGGAAGCACCATGACCACCGAACCGCGCAAGCGCATCCTCACCGGCGTCCGTCCCACCGGGTCGCTGCACCTCGGCCACTACGTCGGTGCGCTCGAGAACTGGATCCGCCTCCAGCGCGAGTACGAGTGCTTCTTCCTGATCGCCGACTACCAGGTCTCCGACCACGCCGACGACATCTCGCAGGTGAAGGGCAACGTGCTCGAGGTGGCCACGGACTGGCTGTCGGTCGGCCTCGACCCCGAGGGCTCGCACTTCCAGATCGAGTCGCTCGTGCCGCAGCACGCGGAGCTGACCACGTGGCTGTCGTGGTGGGTGCCGATGGGGATGCTCCAGCGCAACCCCACGCTGAAGGCGGAGATGGGCAACCTCGCCGACGGCGAGTCGGTGCCGGTCGCCTTCTTCAACTACCCGATGATGCAGGCCGCGAACATCCTCATGCCGCGCGCGCACCTCGTGCCCGTCGGCGAGGACCAACTGCCGCACATCGAGCTGACGCGAGAGATCGCACGGCGCTTCAACCGCATCTTCAACGTCGACCTGTTCCCGGAGCCGGAGGCGCTGATCGGCCGCGTCCCGCGCCTCGTCGGCATCGACGGCAACGCCAAGATGTCGAAGTCGCTCGGCAACACGATCAACCTGAAGGACGACGCCGCCACCGTCACCTCGAAGGTGCGCAGCATGTACACCGACCCGACGCGCCTGCGCGCCACCGACCCCGGCCACGTCGAGGGCAACCCGGTCTTCATGTACCACGATGCGTTCAATCCGGACGTCGACGAAGTGAACGACCTCAAAGAGAGGTACGTCCTCGGCAAGGTCGGCGACGTCGAGGTGAAGACGAAGCTCGCCGCCGCGCTCAACACCTTCCTCGACCCCATCCGCGAGAAGCGCGCCTACTACGAGGCCCACCCCCGCGAGGTCATCGACGCCCTCGCCGCCGGCACGGAGCACACGCGCACCGTCGCCGCCGAGACGATGCGCCAGGTCCGCGACGCGATGGGCCTGAACTACCTGTCGTAGTCGGCACACGTTGGGGGAGTACCGAATGCCGTCGCATTCAAGGTGCCCGCGAGAAGATCGAGCAGGCGAAACGGCACTTAGACCGGCTCGACGAAGAGCTCCAAGGAGTGCTGCCTGCGCTCAACCGAGAGGCTCCGGTCGCTCAGCGAGATCAAGCTAATGGCGACTACATCTGGGTCGTTCAGTTCGACGAAGGCACTCTCCGTCCGCTGGCATCAATCGTCGGCGACTTCCTCCATAATCTGCGTACGGCACTTGATCATCTCGTATGGGAACTCTCGAGCGACGCAGAACGAGGACGATGCGAGTTCCCCGTCTTCCTGAAGTCCGGGGCCGGAAACGACGGCTTCCATGGTGGGGGGCTCCGAAAGATCGCGTCCATCCCAGATGCCGCGAAGTCGATCATCGAGGAACTCCAGCCATTCCACGCGGAGGAGCACGCCGCGAGTCACCCTCTGTGGCTGATCCACGACCTCGACCGAATCGACAAACACCGTCGGACGCTCATCGTCCCCGTCGCAATCAACCGGGGAGGCATTGCTGGGGCGCCCGTCCGCCTCGGTGGCGGAACTGGCCCCGCAATGGTCTTCCAGCTTGAGCGCATGCGAATCACCACGGGGAAGCGCCGGAACGGCGAAGAGGTTCTTCGGATAGCAGCATCGAACCCGCCGGAGTCAGTGGCTCTTGTGACCCCGCTATTCGGGTTCAACGCAACCATTGATGAGGCCGGTTTGGAGGAGGTCTTCATTCAGCAACAGCTGCGCGGTCTCTTGGATTTCGTCGACGGCAGCGTGATCCCACGTCTTGAGCCGATCTTCGATTCGTAGTGCGGGTGCCGTCGACGCGCAACACACAAACAGGCCGTCCTCTCGGGCGGCCTGTTCGATCTGCGAGCGAGGGCTCCGAGGAGCCTCGACGGGTGGAGCGGAGACTACGCCCGCGCGGAGCGGGGGATGTAGTCACGCGGCGGGGTGGGGCCGGCATAGATCTGGGCCGGGCGGAAGATGCGGTTGCCCGACTCCCACTGCTCCTTCATGTTCGCCATCCAGCCCAGCGTGCGGCTGGCGGCGAAGATCGGGGTGAACAGGTCGGTCGGGATGCCGATCGCGGCGAACACGCAGCCCGAGAACAGGTCCACGTTCGGGAACAGGCCGCGGTCGCCGAGGCGCGCCGTCGCCACTTCCTCGACGGTGAGGGAGATCTGGTAGAGCTCCGAGACGCGCGAGCCGGGCTCGATGACCTCGGCAGCGAGGGTCTGGATGACCTTCGAGCGCGGGTCCTTCACGTGGTACACGCGGTGACCGAAGCCCGGGATCTTGTAGTGGTCGGCGAGCATGCGCTCGATCTTCGGCTTCGCACCCTCCGGGGCGCCCATGCTCTCGAAGAGCCGCAGGGAGGCCTCGTTCGCCCCGCCGTGGGCCGGGCCCGACAGCGCGCCGATGGCCGATGACAGCACGGCCTCCGGCTCCGACTTCGTCGAGGTGACGACGCGGGAGGTGAAGGTGGAGGCGTTGCCGGCGGAGTGATCCGCCTGCAGGATCATCAGCGCGTTCATCACCCGCAGGTGCAGCTCAGACGGCTTTTGGCCGGTGATCATGCGGATCATCATCTCGGAGTGGGTCTCGCCCGGCTGCGGGCCCTCGTACGGGCGGCCGGCGTAGGCCTGCGCGATGACGCCGACGAGGTGGCCCATCCTGGCGATGGCCGCCATGCCGCGCTCCTGCGCCGTCGCCACGTGGGGCTCGAAGTCGTTCGTCTTGGGGCCGAGCGACGCCGCCGCGGCCTGCAGGGCGAACATGGGGTGGGTGACCTTCGTGGCCAGTCGAGCGAGCTCGATCTGGTCGGCGGTCAGGCCGCGCTTCGACTGGAGGTCCTTCTCGACCTCGGCGATGCGGGCGGCGCTGGGCAGCTCGCCGTCGTACAGGAGGGCAACGATCTCCTCGAACGTGTTCTCGGGCCGCGTGATCTCCTCGATGGAGTATCCGCGGTACGAGAGTCGACCCGCCTGCCCCTCGACGAGAGAGAGCGCGGACTCGGCGATCGGGACGCCTTCGAGGCCCGGACTAAAGGACGGCGTGCTCGTGGTCATATCACCCCCACTGTGTTTCCCGCGGCATCCGGACACTGCCGCCCCGCGGGGCTTCTCTGGGTCACTGGCTCGGACAGCGGGCGATTCTCGGGGGCGCTGGGTCGCGCGGGAACCGGAATCTCCCATCGGTGCGGCAGCATAGCACCGTGGCGATCGGTTGGGGTATGCGACTCGTGATGACGCCATTCGCATCAACGTCGTTATGAGATCGACGTCGACGAGCCCGCCAGGGGAGGGGTTCAGAGAAGAGAACCAAGTGTGCGGAGCTGCGCCCCTCACACTCCCCGGGAAGTCGATACGGCACCGCCAGGTCAGTGCGAATGCTTCCGCACCCCCGCACAGAGAGAGCCATTGCTGGCGGCTCCGTCCGAGGCGCGCAGCACCCCGGATCTCCGGGGAGCGGGAGGGCTTCGCCCTCGCGGTTGAATCTCGACCGCCCCGGGAGCGACCGCCCGCCCGCCGCGGTCGGTGCCTTCGGCGGGGCTAGCCGAGCGGGGGCGGGGTGCGGCGGTGCCAGTCCGTGACCTGGGCGTAGCCGTGCGCCGCGCCGAGCAGCGTGGACTCCTCGAAGGGGCGGCCGATCAGCTGCATCCCGACCGGGAGGCCCTGCGAGAAGCCGCACGGGATGCTGATCGCCGGGTTCCCTGCGATGTTCACGGGGATCGTGTACAGGTCGTTCAGGTACATCGCATAGGGGTCGTCCACCTTCTCGCCGAGGCGGAAGGCGACCGAGGGGCTCGTCGGCGTCAGGAT